>JALSNA010000354.1 GCA_026987255.1 Hyphomicrobiales bacterium
GATGGCGGCAATGATGGCCGCAGCGGCCGCGCCCATGACCGCGCCGGACAATCCTGCCAGGACCATCCCGGCGATGGACAGCGCCACGGTGGCGGCCGCGTCGATGCCGTCGATGAGGGTCACGGTGCTTGATCGCCCGGCGAGCAGGAAGACCTGATCGGGGAAATGGCTGCGCAGATTGCGCGCCGCGCCCATGACGATGGCCCAGGGCAGGACCATGGCCGTGGCCGGGCGGTAATTCTCGCTCACCAGCAGCATGGAGACATCGTGCGAAATGGCGAACAATCCGGCCACCGCCGGGGCCAGAGCGGCGATGAGCAGCGCCCCGCCGAGGGCCAGTTGCCGCATTCCGGCCTGCTCTCCGCCCTCGCGGTGGGCCTTGACGGCGAGCGGAAAGGCCGCCGCGGTGACGAACATGGCGGCAAAGGCCGCGCCGCGCTGGCCCAGCCCCAGGCCGACGGCGATGAGCCCGGCGGCGGCCAGGCCCTGAAACCCCTCGGCCACATAGCGCAGGGCATTGAGCGCGATCCACGAAAAGCCGCCGGCCAGCAGCAAGGGCGCGCCATAGGCCAGGGCCTTGCGCAGCACCGGCGCGGCCAGCCGCAGGGGAGCCGGGCGCATGCCGGTCAGCGGCAGGGCGGCGGCAATGGCGGCCAGGTGGGCTGCGGCATGGATGGCCAGGGCCCAGGCGGCATTGAGATGAACGAAGCCGTGGGCAATCCAGCCCATGAGCAGCCCCAGGGCCGGGCCGGTGACTTGCAGCAGCGTATAGGCCCCGATGCGCTGGGCGGCGCGGGCGCGCTCGGCCATGTGGGCATTGACCGAGCGGGCGGTCAGGAAGGCCCCGGCGGCGAAAATGAAGGCCGCATCGGCGGGCAAATCGCCAAACCATGCCACGAGACCGGCGGCAAGGGCGAAATTGAGCCCCCCGGCGGTCAGGATGACCAGGTTTTCGCTGGCGTGGAAGGCCCTGCGGTGGTCGGGGTCGCCCTCGCCATCGCCAAAATAGCGCAGGGCATAGGCGGAAAACCACGACAGGAAGAGCAGGTATCCCAGCTCCTGGGCGGCGGCCAGGATGGTGAATGCGCCCATCTCCACAGGGGGCAGCCACCAGGCCCAGGCGAGAATGGCGGCGAACTGCAACAGGGGCGCCAGAACCTGGGCCGGCAGATAGAGCAATGTCTGGCGCAGCAGCATGGCGGTCAGGCCTCCCGGCCGCTGGCCAATTGCATGAGCAGGGCAAGGATGGCGGCATGGTCGGCATCGGCGGCATGGTTCCAGCGGCCGATGTTGGTGCGCGCCGCGGCGGCGAAGGCCGCCTGAGCGTCATCTTGCGTCAGGGCCGCGATGATCTTCTGCGCCGCCAGCGAGGGATCGGCCGCATCGATGAAAATGCCGCTGCCGCCCAGCACCTCGCGGAACACCGCGGCGAAGGGAGCAATGACGGGCAATCCGGCATATTGCGCCTCCAGCAGCGGCAGGCCCAGGCCCTCGTCATGGGAGGTGGTTATGAAGGCATCCGCCTCGTGCAGCATGCGGGCGATGACCTCTTTTGGCTGATAGCCATGCAGGATGACGCCGGAGCGCCCTTGCAGGATTTTCTCCACCCCGCCCCAGCCGGAGCGCCCGATGATGTGCAAGGTGGCCTCGGGGTATCCCCGCTGGCGCAGGGCGAAGACGATGTTGGCCGCCGCCACCAGGTTCTTGCGCGGCTCCACTGTGCCCAGGGCCACCAGTTGCAAGGCCTTGCCCGGCGCGGGCCGCATGGCGCGGCCTTCATCGGACAGACCGAAGACATTGCGCACCTTCGGCCGGTAGAGGTGAATCCGCGCATCCGGGCGGGCGAAACGGGCCAGTTCGCGGGCCGTTGTCCGCGAATTGACGAAAAAGCGCGGCAGGGTGCGCAGCGCACGGGCAAAGGCCGGAGCCATGTAAAGGCGCGCCTTGACGGAAAGATCCGCACGGCGGGTGAGCAGGAACAGGTCGTGGATATAGGGAATGACGCGCTCACCAAAGCGCGACAGGATGAGAGAGGGCGGAAAACCGGGGCACAGGGCAATGGCGCGCCCATGCCGCGCCAGGGTGGCGGGCAGGGTGACATATTGCCCGGCCACCAGACCGGCCATGCCGGGCAGCGGCGGGCGGATGAGACGCACCGGCAAGGGCGCCAGGGCGGTTTCGGAGAACAATTCCAGGGTGATGCGCTCGATGCCGGTGACGGCGCGGCCCAGGTGGGTGGCGTCCACGAAGACGGGGGCCAGGGCGGCGGCCCGTGCGGCGGGCGGGCTGGCATGGGTCATTGGGCCGCCTCCATGTGGGCCGGGCCATTGCGGAAGGGCCCGCGCGCCGCGGTTTTCCCCGCGCCCATGTTCCACACGATGGCCCCCGCCTTGCCGGAGCCGGCCACGAGAGCGGCCGCGTCGCGCAAGGTGGCCTCATTGGACAGCGCCGGGGAGGCACACACCAGGATGGCATCCACCAGCGAGACCAGATTGAAGACATTGACCGCCTGCGGAATGGGGGTGGCGTCGATGATCACCTTGTCATAACGGCCGAAAAGTCCGCCCAGCCAGGCGCGGAAGGCCGCGGCATTGTGGGCGGCGGGCATGAAACCGGACGGCAGGGTCAGGGGCAGCACATCCATGCCGGTGTCCGGATCGTGCACCAGCAGCTCCTCCGGGCGCACCCAGCCGAGCAGCGCCTGGCGCAAACTGGCCTGTCCGGCGGGGGCCAGCGCCTGCCCCAGTTGCGGATGGGCGTGATTGGCGTCCACCACCAGCACCCTGGCCTTGCCCAGGCTGGCGGCCGCCGTCAGGGCCCAGGCCAGGGTGGTGGCGCCCTGGGCCGGCAGTGGCGCGGTGATGGCGATGACGCGCGCCCCGGAAAGGGCCCGCAGGATGTTCATCGTGGCGGTGGCGAAGGCCGCCCGGCCCATGCCGATGGGCGAGATCATGGTCTCGTAGATCCCGTAGAGCCGGTCTTCGGCAGAGGCGTTCTCCATCCCCGGCAGCACCGGCAGGGAAGCCAGAACCGGCAGATCCAGCGGCTGTTGCGCAGCGATGACCGGAGCGGCGGCGGGCGCCTGGATGTCCGCAACCGGTCCGCCATGGGCTGGCCGCGGCGTGGATGCGGCGGCTGCCTCCGTGCCCGGCGCGGGCGCAGATGCGCGCGGCGCGGCGGCGGGGGGCTTGCGCAGGCCGAAGAACAGGGCCAGGGCGGTGCCCAGCCCCATGCCGAGCAGCAAGGCCAGCCCGAGAATGAGCTTCTTGCGCGGGAAGGAGGGATATTGCGGAACCATGGCCGGCGAGATGATGCGCGCGCTGGGGATTTGCAGGTTGCGCGCCTCGCCCGATTCCTTGGCCTTGAGCAGGAACTTCTCATAGAGCGTGCGCCGCGCCTGGGCCTCGCGCTCCAGTGCCTGCAGGCGCACCCGCGCCTCGTTGGTGATGCTCGCGCCGGTCTTCACCCGCTCCAGATTGCGCCGTATGGCCGCCACCTCCGCTTGTGCCGCGGCATATTCGGATTTGGCGGATTTGGCCAGGCGGGCGGCCTCGGCGCGGATCTGGCGGGCGATGCTCCTGGCGCGCGCCTTTGCCGCCAGCAGGCGCGGATGGCGCGGCCCCAGGCTCTCGGCCAGGGAGGCGGCCAGGCCCGCGGCGCGCGAATAATCGGCCCGCAGGCGCGAGATGACCGGCGAGTTGAGCGCATCATAGGTGGCCTCCGGCGCGGCGCCCGAGGCGATGAGACGCTTGATGTTCTCATACTTGGCCCTGGCGGCGGCGGCGCGCGAGCGGGCCTTGACCAGCTCCTCGCCGAGCCGCGCCAGACGCGCCTCGTTCTCCAGCTGGCCTTTCTTGGTGGCGACGATGTTGTGGCTGCGCTTGAAGGCCGCCACGGCCTCTTCCGCCTCGGCGACCTGTCTGCGCAGATCTTCCAGACGGCCGCTGAGCAGGCTGTTGACGCGGCTGGCGGCGGCCGCCCTGGCTGCCGTCTGGGTGTGAATGTAGGCGCGGGCCACGGCATTGGCCAGCCGCGCCGCCTTGGCCGCGTCCTCGCTGGTCACGCTGATGGAGATGATGAAGGTCTTTTCGGCCCGGCGCACCGAAAGACGCTTGGCCAGGGTGCGCAAGGCGGTTTCTTCGGGATTGCTTCCGGCCGGTTTTTGCGCCTTGCCCAGCAGCGCCATGAGCCGGGCGCGCAGGCTGAAAGCAGGGCGCGTGCCGTTGAACTCGGGATCTTGCGCCAGATTCTGCTCCTCGACGACCCGGCGCAGCACGCTTTCGGAGGAAATCAGCTTGGTCTGGCTTTCGATCATCATCAGATCGGACGACAGACCGCTGTTGAACAACCCGCCGCCGACCAGGGATTTCTGTTGCGGCGTGACATAGATCTCCGCAGTGGCCGTATAGAGGGCAGGCACGCTGTGCAGCCACAGGAAAACCGGCAGCACGGTCACAAGGGTGGTCAGGGCCACGATCAGCCAGTTGCGCCGCACGATGGCCAGGAAGGTGCCCAGATCGAGGCTGTCACCGGCGCAGGAAGAAAGTGAGGCAGGTGCCGCATGGGCCAGATCGGGCCCATGGGCAATGCCCGCGGGGCGCTGCTGCAAGGGTATGGGAGCGTGAAATGACATGTCGCTTGCATCCTTGTCCTGCCCCCGCATGGGACACAGGCGGGGCTTGCGGGATGAAAATTGCAACATCCATGCCATGGCCCCGAATGGAGCCTTGCATTGCCCCTGTCCCAGGCGCGGCGCGGCGTTCTTGAATGTTTCAATCCGGCACATGGGCGGGCCGGTTGCGCTGGCATGGTTCTTGATGCTTGTGGGCCGACTTGATCAACCTGGAGACAAAGACATGATGCTGGCGCCAAACCGGACACTGAGCGCGCAGGTTCTTGGCCTGCACGAGGCCCTGCCGCGCTGGCGGGCCTTGCAGGAGCAGGCGGTGGCGACACCATTCCAGACCCATGAATGGTGCACCGGACTGTATGATGGGCCGGGCCGGGCGCAAGGAGCCGAGCCGCTCATCGTCCTGATCCGGGACGAGGCCAGCGGCCAGGATCTGTGCCTGATGCCGCTGATGCGCATCCGCCGGGCAGGCCTGCGCGTCATCACCTTCGCCGATTTCGGCCTGAGCGATTACATCTTACCCATGGTGGCCGCCTCAGGGCGCTTCGGCAAGGCGGATCTGGCCAGGGTCTGGCCCAGGGTTCTGGAAGCCCTGCCAAGGGCCGATCTGGTGCATTTCGACAAGATCGTCAGCCATCTGGAGGAGACCGAAAACCCTCTCATGGGCATCTGCGGCCTGCATGAGAGCGATCTGTCGAGCTGGTATGCGCCGCTGCCCGAAAACTGGGGCGATTATGAAATGGGCCTGAGCAAGCAATCGCGCCGGGCCTTGCGGCGCCGGGCCTACAAGCTGGCCGAGCTTGGCCAGGCCAAGCATTTCATGGTTTGCGGCGGCGAGGACGCCGGGCGCATGTTCGAGACCTTGCGAAAGGTGCGCAAGGAGCGCTTCGATGCCCTGGGGCGCCAGGACGTGCTGGACGATCCGGCGATATATGATTTCTACCGTGGCCTGGTGGTTTCCGGCGCTTCCGGCATGGCCATCATGAGCGCGCTGAAGCTCAATGGCGAGATCATCGCCCATGTCTTCGGCCTGTTGCACAGGCAGCGTTTCTACATGCTGGCGCTGACCTTCCGCTCCGAATCGGAGGCCATCGCCAAATGCTCCCCGGCCCTGGTGCTGGTGCACGAGACCATGGGAGCTTTGCACAAGAAGGGCCTGCGCATCTATGACTTCACCATTGGCGATGAGCGCTACAAGCGCATGTTCGGGGCCATCAACGAGCCGCTGCATGAATACATGCTGCCGCTGAGCCTCAAGGGGCGCGCATACATGGCGGCGAAAATGGCGCGCAAGCGCCTGCGCCCCCTCAAGGCGCGGCTGATGCAGCTGCGTTCCGGCAAGGGCAAAGGGGGCTGACATGGCGCGCATCCATCACATGGAGCCCATGGATGGCCATGACATCAGCCCGCCCAGCGCACGCTCCACCGGGTTGGTGCTGGCCGCCGCGGCTGCCCTGGCCGCATGGGCGGCGCGCCATGGCCTCTGGCTGTGGCCACTGGCCGCCGCATCGGCCCTGCTGGCTGTGCTGGCGTGGCTGAAACCGGCCGTGCTGGAGCCGCTCAACCGCGCCTGGTTCCGCCTGTCGCTGCTGTTGAGCAAGGTCATGACACCCATCGTCATGGGCCTTCTCTTCTACGGGCTGATCACCCCCTTTGGCCTGCTCATGCGGCTGGCGGGCTCTGATCCGCTGCGCCTGAAGCGCACCGGCAAGGAGAGCACATGGTGGCGAAAGCGCAAGGCGGATGAGGCATCCGGCGGCATGGACAAGCAATTTTGAGAGTTCAAGGAGGAGGCAACCTGATGACATTCCTGGCGGAACTGAAGGATTACATCGTTGCGCGGCGCAAGTGGTGGCTGGTGCCGGTGCTCGCCGCATTGCTGATCATCGGCGGGCTGCTGGTGCTGGCCCAGGGCTCGGCCGTGGCGCCCTTCATCTACACCATCTTCTAGCCGGGTGAGCTGGCAATGCGCGTTCTTGGCATATCGGCCTTCTACCACGATTCCGGCGCCGCCCTCATCGAGGACGGCCGCATCGTCGCGGCGGTGCAGGAGGAGCGCCTGACGCGCATCAAGCATGACCATTCCTTTCCCAAGCGGGCCATCGGGGCGGTTCTGGACATCGCCGGGGTGGCCTTGAGGGATGTGGATTACGTCTGCTTTTATGAAAAGCCCTTCGTGAAGTTCGAGCGCCTCGTGGAGACCTATCTGGCCATGGCGCCGCGTGGCTACCGCTCCTTCGCCATGGCCATGCCGGTGTGGATCAAGGACAAGCTGTTTCAGAAACCGGCCCTGGTGAAGGCCTTGCAGGCCATCGGCGCGGACGGCACTGTGGCGGACAGGCTGCTCTTTGCCGAACATCACCAGAGCCATGCGGCCTCGGCCTATTATCCCTCGCCTTTCGACGAGGCGGTGGTGCTGACCCTGGACGGGGTGGGCGAATGGGCCACCACCACGGTGGGCATCGGACGCGGAGACGATCTTGAGCTGGTGCGCGAAATCCGCTTTCCCCATTCGCTGGGGCTGCTCTATTCGGCCTTCACCTATTACACCGGCTTTCGCGTCAATTCCGGCGAATACAAGCTCATGGGCCTGGCTCCCTATGGCACGCCGCGATATGCCGGCCTGATCCGCGAAAAGCTCATCGATGTGCGCGACGATGGCAGCTTCTGGCTGAACATGGACTATTTCGGCTTCGCCACCGGCCTGACCATGACCAACAGGCGCTTCGATGCGCTCTTCGGCGGCCCGCCGCGCACGCCGGAGGGGCCGCTGACGCAAAAGGAAATGGATATCGCCGCCTCCATCCAGGCGGTGACGGAGGAGATCCTCTTGACCATGACGCGCCATCTGGCGCGCCAGCATGGCATCGCCAACCTGTGCCTGGCCGGCGGGGTGGCGCTCAATTGCGTCGCCAATGGCAAGATCCTGCGCGATGGGGCCTTTGAAAACATCTGGGTGCAGCCGGCGGCAGGCGACGCGGGCGGGGCGCTGGGGGCGGCCCTGGCGGCTGCTCACCAGCATCTGGGCATCCCCCGCGCGGCGCTGGAGGACGGCGCCATGGACCGCATGGGCGGGGCCTATCTGGGCATGGAGTTTTCCCAGGCCGATATCGAGGCGCGCCTGAAGGCGGCCGGAGCGCGTTTTTGCGTGCTGGAGGATGACGCTCTGTTTGCGCGCACCGTGGAGCGGCTGGAGGCGGGCGATGCGGTGGGCTGGTTCCAGGGGCGCATGGAGTTCGGCCCGCGCGCCCTGGGCGGACGCTCCATCCTCGGCGATCCGCGCAACCCGCAGATGCAGCGCACCTTGAACCTGCGCATCAAGTATCGCGAATCCTTCCGCCCCTTCGCCCCTTCGGTGCTGGCCGAAAAGGCCCATGAATGGTTCGATCTCGATGTGCCCTCGCCCTATATGCTGATTGTCGCCGATGTGGCCGCGGACAAGCTGCTGGAGCCGCCCGAGGGGGCCGGTGACCTCTCGGGGCTGGAGCGGCTCGGCGTGCCGCGCTCGCAAATCCCGGCGGTGACCCATGTGGACAATTCGGCCCGCATCCAGACGGTGCACGCAGAAACGAACCCGCGCTATCACCGGCTGATTTCCGCCTTTCACGACAAGACCGGCTGCCCGGTGCTGGTCAATACCTCCTTCAACGTGCGCGGCGAGCCCATCGTGTGCACCCCGGAGGATGCCTTCCGCTGCTTCATGGGCACGCGCATGGAAACCCTGGTGATCGGCAACTGCCTGCTGCGCAAGCCCGATCAGGATCCGGCCCTGGCGGAGGACTACAAGGACAGGTTCGATCTGGACTAGGGCGCTCTTCAGTGCCATGATCGGCCCATGAGCAGGAAGGACGGCAGGCACCCGAAGGAGCCCATCGGCGAGGCGGCGAGAACCCGCGCCCGCATGGCGCGCGAAATGGCGCGCCTGGAGGGCCAGGGCGAAAAGGTGGCCGGCGGTGACGGCTTCGCCCGTCCCGATGACGAAGCCCCCGATGACCCCATAGAGCTATGGGGCCGCCGCATAGGCCGCACCCTGGGCTACGCCTTCGCGCTCTATCTGATCTGGCATCTGCTGAGCACCTATGTGCTAAAATGAACTATCTCCATCATGATGAACATAATAAGAGGCTGTCCAAGGCCGTGTGGACGAAATGCCTCAGGTCAAAGGAGAAGGATCCTCAAGGGAGCGAACATGTGATTCATTAGGCCG
>JALSNA010000355.1 GCA_026987255.1 Hyphomicrobiales bacterium
GACGTGGACGAGGAATATTCCGGCGCGGTGGTGCAGAAGATTTCGGAGCGCAAGGGGGTGCTGGTGGACATGACCTCCTCCGGCACGGGCCGCCAGCGGCTGGTCTTTCACGCCCCGACGCGCGGGCTGATCGGCTACCATTCGGAGCTGATGAGCGATACCCGCGGCTCGGCGGTGCTCAACCGCCTGTTCCATGCCTGGGAGCCCTACAAGGGGGCCATTGCGAAGCGCTCCACAGGGGCCATCATCTCCAACGCCAACGGCAAGGCGGTGGCCTATGCGCTGTGGAAGCTGGAGGATCGCGGCCCGATGTTCATCCTGCCCGGCGAGGAGGTCTACGAGGGCATGATCGTCGGCGAACACGCCAAGGGCCAGGACCTCATGGTCAATGTGCTCAAGGGCAAGAAGCTGACCAATATCCGCGCCGCGGGCAAGGATGACGCCATCCAGCTCACCCCGCCCATCAGGATGAGCCTGGAGCAGGCGCTGTCCTACATTTCCGATGACGAGCTGGTGGAGGTGACGCCGAAATCCATCCGCCTGCGCAAGCGCATTCTCGATCCGCATGCGCGCAAGCGCTGCGAGCGCGCGGCACAGGAGGACTGAAGGCGCCGCCTGCCGAGCCGATTGGGGGTCTTGAAAAACGCTTGATCATCCATCCAGGCCCCCTGCCAACCACCCAGGTCATGGGACACTGCGGTGGTTGGCCGGGGATGAGGATGGTCTTCAGGACAGCTGATGGAGATGCCCGATTGCCTTTCATCATCCGGAAGGCGGATTGCCTTTGGCGGGCAAAAGGCGTTTGAAAACCCGAAAGTTCACAACCTTTTTGGAGACTGACAAGATGAGACTGGACGCCATCAGCCTCGGCGCCAACCCGCCGCAAGAGGTCAACATCGTGGTCGAGGTGCCCATTGGCGGCGAGCCCATCAAATACGAGATGGACAAGGACGCCGGGACCATGGTCGTGGACCGCTATCTCTACACGCCGATGCGCTATCCGGGCAATTACGGCTTCATTCCCCATACCCTGTGCGGCGATGGCGACCCCATCGACGTGGTGCTTATCTCTTCGCGGCCGCTCATTCCCGGCTGCATCATCGCGGTGCGCCCCGTGGGGGTCTTGAAGATGCGCGACGAGAAGGGCATGGACGAGAAGATCATCGCCGTGCCGGCGCCGCATATCACCCGCCATTACGAGGATGTGCACGATATCTCCGCCCTGCCGGAGATCCAGGTGCGCCAGATCGAGCATTTCTTCACCCACTACAAGGATCTGGAAGGCGGCAAGTGGGCAAAGATGGAAGGCTGGGGCGGCCATGAGGAGGCCCACCGGCTCATTGTGGAGTCCATCGAGCGCTACGAGGCGGCCAGCAGGCAGCAGTAATCCACCGCCAGGGTGGCCGCCGCCAGGGCGGTGATGTCCGCCGGATCATGGGGCGGGGCCACTTCCATGATGTCGAAGCCGGTGAAGGCCAGCCCCTTCAGCCGCCACAGGATGGCGCGCGCCTGGTGGGTGCTCAGACCGCCGGGGACGGGCGTTCCGGTGCCCGGGGCGAAGGCCGGATCGAGGCAGTCGATATCGAAGCTCAGGTAGACGGGGCGCGTGCCCGCCACCTTGCGGATGCGCGCGGCCAGGTCATCGGGGCCGGAGGCGTGAACCTCATCGGCGCCGATTACCGTCATGGCCTGGCCGGTCTCGCCCGCATAGGCGGTGCGGATGCCGATCTGGACGCAGGCCCGCTCCGCGATGAGGCCCTCGTGCAGGGCGCGGGAGAACACGATGCCATGATCGAGGCGGCCCTCCCGTGCGGCGCTTTCCACGTCCCGGTGGGCGTCGAAATGGATCAGGGCAACGGGGCCATGCCGGGCGGCGATGGCGCGCAGAATGGGCAGGGTAACGAAATGATCGCCGCCCAAGGTAATGGGGATGGCCCCGGCCGCCAGAACCCGTTCGATGTGTGCGCTGACGGCTCCGGGCATGTCCTGCGGGCGGCCCCAGTCGAAGGCAACGTCGCCGAAATCCACCACCTTGAGCCTTTCG
>JALSNA010000356.1 GCA_026987255.1 Hyphomicrobiales bacterium
ATTTCCTCAAGGCGACGGGCGGGCTTGCCGCGGCCTCCGCGCTCGCCATGCCGCACATCCGCAACGCCGAGGCCGCCACCATGGAGCTGCGCTGGCTCGGCTGGGAGCATTACAACGAAAAACGCATCGTCTCCGGCTTCGCCAAGAAATACGGCGTGAAGGTTTCCTCCGGCTTCTTTGACGGCAATTCGGAAGCCTACAACAAGCTCAAGGCCGGCGGCACCACCGACTTTGACCTGGTCATGGCCGATGGCTTCTGGCCGCGCCTCTATGCGAAGAAGGGGCTCACCCAGCCGGTGGATTATGGCAAGCTGAGCAACATGCAGTATGTTTTCGATGACTTCAAGCCGCCGAACTACATGCTGCTGCAGGAGGAGGGCGGCAGCAACATGATCGCCGCGCCGAACTGCTGGGGCGGCTACGGCCTGACCATCAACACCGACAAGATCGCGCCGGAGGATGCCGACAGCATCTCCTTGTTGTTCAACGAGAAATACGCCAGGCATATCTCCACCAGCGCGCGCTTCGAGGAAAACATCGCCCTTGCCGGCATCTTGGCCGCCTATCGCATGGGCACCATCAACAAGCCGCGTCCGGACGGCAAATCCTTCAACCCCTATGTCCTCACCGACGCCGAGCTGGAAGAGGCCAAGAAGCTGCTCATCAAGCAAAAGGGCCTGCTGCTCACCCGCTGGAATGACGAGGACACCCTGGAGCGTCTGCTGCGCTCGCAGGCGGTGTGGGTCTCGCCCGAATGGTCCGGCATCTACCGGCGCATCCATTTTGACCGTCTCGATGGCAAGACCAAGCTGAACATGCGCCACATCCTCAAGCCCAAGGAAGGCGGCCTTGGCTGGGTCGATACCTGGGCCATCACCTCCGGCGTGAAGGATTCGGAGAAGCTCGAATTGTGCCACAAGTGGATCAACTGGCGGCTGAAGCCGGAGAACATGGCCATCATCGCCACCGATGTGGGCTGGTCGCCGACGGTGGACGTGCGCAAGCTGATCCCGCAGCGCTATGTCGAGACCATGTTCCTCAACAACACCTCGGCGATCAAGGGGCTGTATCAGTTCGATGCCCCCAGTTCGCCGGAGAAGTGGGAGCGCATCTGGTCCGAGGTCGAGGCGGCCTGAGGCAGGCAAAACATGCTCCGGGCGCACGATCCGCGCCCGGGGCGCACCAATCCGTCATTCCGACCGGCGCAAAACCGCCATCTTCGAGCCGTGCCCCGCAAGGGGACGTGGCGGGATGTGCGGGATGTGCGGCAGCGGCCATGCCCGGCGCCGGTCACCGTCAGTGGCCCAAGGCGGGGCGTTCTTGCCCGGCACGATCGTATGGAAACCAGGACCGATGACCGACACCGTTCTCAAGCTGGACAACATCTCCAAGAACTTCGGCCCCATCAAGGCGGCGGACGATATCAACATCGAGGTTGGCCAGACCGAGTTTTTCGCCTTGCTGGGGCCTTCCGGGTCGGGCAAGACCACCATGCTGCGCATGATCGCCGGACTGGAAAAGCCCGATACCGGCACCATCTCCATCAGCGGCCGGGACGTGACCAATGAGCCGCCCTACCGGCGTGGCATCGGCATGGTGTTCCAGGATTTCCTGCTCTTTCCCCACAAGACCGTGGCCGAGAACATCATGTTTCCGCTCAAGATGCAGGGGGCATCGGAAAAGGACAAGCGCGAGAACCTGCAATGGGTGAGCAACCTGGTTCACTTAGAAGGCCTGGAAGAGCGCTACCCCCACCAGCTTTCCGGCGGCCAGAAACAGCGCGTGGCCCTGGCCCGCGGCCTGGTTTCGCGCCCCTCCCTGCTGTTGCTCGACGAGCCCCTGGCCAATCTCGACCGGGAGCTGCGCAAGGAGATGGAAGTGGAGATCCGCCGCTTCCAGATCGAGCTGGCCATTCCCTTCGTCTATGTCACCCACAACCAGGAAGAGGCCATGACCATGTCGGACCGCATGGCCATCATGCGCGATGGCAAGATGGAGCAGGTGGGCGAGAAGTTCTCCCTCTATCACGATCCGGCCTCGCAGTTCGTCGCCTCCTTCCTGGGCTCTCCCAATGCCTTCGAGGGCGTGGTCAGCTCGGTGGAGGAGGGCATTGCGCAGATCAACTGGTTCGGCCATTCCATCCGCGCCCGCGCCCATGACGGACTGCAACCGGGGGACAGGGCCGTGTGCTACGTCAAGAGCGAAAAGATCAGCATGCTGGAGTCCGGCGGGGCGCTCACCGGCGTCTTGCGCGACATCATCTTCAAGGGCCAATATGCCGATTATCTGGTTTCCCTGGGCGATGGCCACGAGATCACCGTCTCCGGCGCGCCCATGACCGGTCTGAAGAAGGGCGCGCCCATGCATCTGGACTGGGATCCGGGCAAGGCCGATGCATTCCGCGCCCAGGGAGGTGCGCAATGAGCAGCAACAAACGTCTTTTCTGGTGGCTGGTGGCGCCGGGCGCCATCTTCCTCATCCTCTTTCTCATCCTGCCCCTGGCGTCCATCGTCGTTTTCAGCTTCTGGCGCACCGAGAGCTATACCCTCATCCCGGACTGGAACCTGGACAACTATATCCGCATCCTCACCGACTGGACCTACATCAAGTTCCTGCTGCGCTCCTTGAGCATGGCCACCATCGTCTCCCTGATCTGCCTGGTCTTTTCCTGGCCCATCGCCTTTTTCATCGCCCGCTATGGCGGCAAGTTCAAGCTCATCTACCTGCTCTTGACCTCCGCCCCCTTCCTCACCGGAGAGATCCTGCGGGTCACCGCCTTGCAGCAGATCCTCGGCCCCATCGGGGTCATCAACATGGCGCTGAGCACCTTCGGCTTCGAGCCCATCCAGGCGCTCATGTATACCAATACGGCCACCGCCATCGGCCTGACCTACCTGTGGATCCCCTTCATGGTCCTGGCCATCTATCTGTCCTTGCTCAATTTCGATTTCGAGCTTCTGGAAGTGGCCAAGGTCAATGGCGCGCGCCCCTTGCGGGCCTTCTGGGAGATCACCTGGCCGCTCAATCGCGCCGGCTCGGCCATTGGCGTGGTGCTGGTGTTCATCCCCACCCTGGCCTCGTCGATCACCTCGAAGTTCCTTGGCGGCCCCAATGGCGCCCTCTATGGCAACATCCTGGCCAACCAGTTCGGCTCCACCGGCACCTGGGCGCTGGGCTCGGCCATGGGCGTGGTGCTATTCGCCATTTCGCTGATCGTGCTCTACATCGTGTGGAAAATGGTCGGCGACCTGAAACGCTCCGGCGTCACCATCAAGGGAGGAGCTGAACTATGACCGCGCTTCGCATCGGAAAAGGCGTGCAGATCCTGCTGCTGGCGGCGCTCTACGTCTTTCTCTATGGCCCCATCATCTACATCACCTATGTCTCCTTCCAGGCCAACAGCGTGTGGCCCTTCCCGCCGGAATTCACCGCCAAACACTACATCAGCCTGTGGAACGAGGAGAACTATCACTCCGGCTTCGTCAACAGCCTGGCCATCGGCATCGGCACCGGCGTCATCGCCTCGGTGCTGGCCACCATGGCGGCGGTGGCCATTCTCAAATACCGCGTCAGGCGCAGCGTCTATATCGCCGGGCTGTTCCTCATGCCGCTGTTCATCGCCCATATCCTGATCGGCGTCTCCAGCTTGATGTTCAACAAGATGCTGCTCGGCCTGCCGGGGAACATTTTTTCGGCCATTCTCGCCAATGCCACCTATGCCACCGCCTTTGCCTTCCTGGTGGTGGTCGCCCAGCTGGCCCGCTATGACTGGCGGCTGGACGAGGCCGCCATGGTCTTTGGCGCCACGCCGGGCACCACGTTCCGCGAAGTGACCTTTCCGCTCATCTGGCCGGCCATCCTGGGAGCCTTCATCGTCTCCTTCCTGCTGGCCTTCAACAACCTGGAGATTTCCTTCTACAATCTCGGCGCCACGCCGACCCTGCCGACCCTGGCCTGGGGCTCCTTGCGCCACGGGGTCTCCGAGGAGCTCTATGCCCTGGCCGCCCTGATCAATGTCGCGGTGTTCATTTTCCTGGGCGTCATGTATGTGTTGCTGCGCACCGGCGTGGTGCGGCTGGACTACAAGGACTGAGCACGGCCATGCGCATCGCCGCCATCGACCAGGGAACCACCAGCACCCGCTGCCTGGTGCTGGAGGAGGACGGTTCGTTTCACGTCGTCCATTCCCGCACCCACCGGCAGATCTATCCGCGGCAGGGCTGGGTGGAGCACGATCCGTTGGAGCTTCTGGCCAATGTGCAAGCGTGCATCGATGCGGCAGGGCCGGTGGATGCCCTGGGGATCGACAACCAGGGCGAAAGCTGCCTGGCGTGGGATGGGCAAACCGGCGCGCCGGTCTCTGCCGTCATCGTCTGGCAGGACAGGCGCACCCAGGCCGCCATCAGCCGCCTGCAGGCCGATGGGGCGCAGGAGCTGACATTGCGCCTTGCCGGGCTGCCGCTCGATCCCTATTTTTCCGCCGCCAAGTTCGCCTGGATGGTGGAGAACATTCCCGAAGCCAAGGCGCTTCTGGCGCAAGGGCGCTTGCGGCTGGGCACGACGGACGCCTTTTTCATCGAGCGGCTGAGCGGCCACTTTTGCACCGACATCACCACCGCCTCGCGCACATCCTTGATGAACCTGCGCACCGGCCAGTGGGATGAGCAGCTGTGCGCCCTGTTCGGCGTGCCCATGGAGGCGCTGCCGGAAATCCGCCCCAGCGCCGGGGACTTCGGAATCGCAAGGACGGAAAACACATCCGTTCCCCTGCGCGCCGGCATCGTCGATCAGCAGGCCTCGCTCCATGGCCATGGCTGCCGCAAGGCGGGAGATGCCAAGATCACCTTCGGCACCGGCGCTTTCGCCCTGGCGGTGAGCGGCGAAACCCCGCTCATGGCCCCCCGGCAGGGCCTTTTGCCCACCATAGCCTGGCAAAAGGGCGCCAATCCGCCCGTCTATGCCCTCGATGGCGGGGTCTACAGCGCCGCCTCGGCCCTCAACTGGGCCCGCTCCCTGGGGCTGTTCGACAGCTTTGACGAGATCAACAGCTTTGACGCTGAGCCGGCCATTTCGCGCGGGCTGGCCTTCGTGCCCGCCTTCAGCGGCCTGGGATGCCCCTATTGGGACGGATCGGCGGCCGGGCTGTGGATCGGCATGTCGCTGGACACGACGCCGGCGGACATGGTGCAATCCATCCTGGAAGGCATCGCCCTGCGCGCCGCACAGGTCATCGCCGCCATGGGCGCGTGCGTGGACATCCGCGACACCATCTCCATCGATGGCGGCGTTTCCGCCAATCCCTATTTCTGCCAGTTCCTCGCCGATGTGCTGCAAAAAGGCGTCATCGTGCACGAAACGGCCGAACAGACGGCCCTGGGCACTGCCCTGATGGCGGCCGAAGGCGCCGGGCTGGAGGTGCCCGGCGGGGCGCAAGACAAGGCGCGCATCTTTGAACCGGCAAAGACACCTGCATCCTTCATGCACACCTATGAAGAGGCCATCGCCCGCTCCAGAAACTGGCGCTCACATGAACAGGGGTCATGAATCCCCGAAGCGGTTGGAGCGCGGAAAGCCGCGTGGCGGCAGGCGCCCGGCCGAGGCGCGCTTGCCCTGCCATTCGGCCAGGTCCCTGACCAGACGGGTGCGCCCGCCCGCATCCAGCCACTTCAGGCCGCTCTCCAGCCGGAAGGTCATGGCGTCGGACAGCCCGCCATCCTTGTAGCGTTGCAGCCGCACCCCCTTGCCGCGCGCCATCTGCGGCAGCTCGGAAAGGCCAAAGACCAGCAGCTTGCGGTTCTCGCCCACCACCGCCACGGCATCATCCGCCGCATCGATGCGCCGGCACACCGCCAGCTCCGCCGGCGGCTTGACATTGACCACCTGCTTGCCCTTGCGGGTGGTGGCCAGCACGTCCGTTTCCTTGACGATGAAGCCGTTGCCTTCGCTCGAGGCCACCAGCAGCCGCCCTTGCGGGTCATGGACGAAGAAGGCCACGATGTCATCGGCCGCATCCATGTCCACCGACAGCCGCACCGGCTCGCCCGCGCCGCGCCCGCCGGGCAGCCTGGCCGCGTCCAGGGTGTAAAAGCGCCCCGATGTGGCGGCCAGGAGCAGCTTGTCCGTGGTCTGGGCATGGAAGACGAAACCCGGCCCGTCGCCATCCTTGTAGGAGAGCCTCTCTTGCGCCTTTTCGTCCAGGTGGCCCTTCATGGCGCGCAGCCAGCCCTTTTGCGAACAGACGACAGTAATGGGCTCGCGCTCGGTCAGCGCCGCCTCCAGGTCCACCTCGATGCGCGGCGCGCGGGCAAATTGGGTGCGCCGCGCTCCCAGTTCCGTCTTCTTGCTCCATGTGTCGCGCACCGTCCGCACCTGGGCGGCCACCGCCTTCCACTGCGCCTCCTCGGAGGCCAGCAGGGCCTGCAATTCGTCGCGCTCGGCGCTGAGCTTGTCATGCTCGGCGCGGATTTCCACCTCCTGCAGCTTGTTCAGGGCCCGCAGGCGCATGTTGAGAATGGCCTCCGCCTGGGCATCGGTAAGGCCAAAGCGCCCCATCAGCTCCGCCTTTGGCTCATCCTCGAAACGGATGATGCGGATCACCTCGTCGATGTTGAGATAGGCAATAAGCAGCCCGCCCAGGATCTCCAGCCGCGCGGCGATCTTCTCCAGCCGCCAGTAGGTGCGCCGGATGAGCACGTCCATGCGGTGATCGAGCCATTCGCGCAGCACCTCGCGCAGCCCCATGACGCGCGGCACCTTGCCCATGGACAGGACATTCATGTTCAGCGAAATGCGGCTTTCCAGCTCGGTGAGCTTGAACAGCGATTCCATCAGAACCAGCGGATCGACATTGCGCGATTTCGGCTCCAGCACAAGCCGGATGTCCTCCGCCGATTCGTCGCGCACATCGCCCAGCAACGGCAATTTCCGGGCATTGAGCAGATCGGCGATCTTCTCCACCAGCCGCGCCTTTTGCACCTGCCAGGGGATTTCCGTGACCACGATCTGCCACTGGCCGCGCGGCAGATCTTCCCTTTCCCATTTCGCCCGCACCCGAAAGCCGCCGCGGCCCGTCTCGTAGGCCTTGCGGATGTTCTCCTCCGGCTCCACCAGGATCCCGCCGGTGGGCAGATCGGGGCCGGGCAGGAACTCCAGCAGCTTGCCGATTCCGGCATTGGGATGCTTGATGAGGTGCAAGGCGGCGTTGCAGATCTCCTCGGCA
This sequence comes from Hyphomicrobiales bacterium, assembly GCA_026987255.1. Taxonomy (GTDB): domain Bacteria; phylum Pseudomonadota; class Alphaproteobacteria; order Rhizobiales; family Aestuariivirgaceae; genus Thermopetrobacter. Next base: position 7,220 of record JALSNA010000356.1, read on the forward strand.
TTGTGCGGCGGAATGGCCGTGGCCATGCCCACCGCGATGCCCTGCGCGCCATTGGCCAGAAGATTGGGAAAGGCCCCGGGCAGCACCACCGGCTCGCTGTCCTCGCCGTTGTAGGTGTCGCGGAAATCCACCGCGTCCTCGTCCAGCCCCTCCAGCAGCGCCATGGCCACCTCGGTCAGCCGCGCCTCGGTATAGCGGTAGGCGGCCGCGCCATCGCCGTCGATATTGCCGAAGTTCCCCTGCCCCTCCACCAGCGGATAGCGCACCGCGAAATCCTGCGCCAGGCGCACCATGGCGTCATAGACCGCCTGATCGCCATGGGGGTGATACTTGCCGATCACATCGCCCACCACGCGCGCGCACTTCTTGAACCCGGCGCGCGGATCGAGCCTGAGCACATGCATGGCATAGAGCAGCCTGCGGTGCACGGGCTTGAGCCCATCGCGCACATCCGGCAGCGCCCGGTGCATGATGGTGGACAGGGCATAGGCCAGATAGCGCTCCTCCAGCGCCTCGCGCAGATTGACGGCCTCGCCCCCGTGGGGCGAATCAGGTGTGGAATGCTCGCTCATGGCCGCAAGCTAGCGCAAAGCCCGCCGGGTGCAAAACACCTTCGGGAGGCCATTGCGGCGATAGGGCCAGTTATTGGGTGAGAATGAGACCAATTTACATCCTTAGGTTGCTTCACGAAACGATTAACAACCTGTAAATTGTTCCTGGGGCAATTCACCCCAGCCATCAGCTTAGGGAGTCACAGACCGAAGAGTCGACTCACCGCAGGTTGAAAGGCCCATCAGTCAAGACAAAGAGGCGGCACTCGTGATCATGAAAGACAACACCGGACATCTGCACAAGGCCAATGCGGCCCTGACGGCAGAAAGCTTGCAAGACACACCTCCCGCATCGGCCAGCACGGAGGAAACGGCGGCCTACATCGCCGATGTCACGCTGGAAATGCGCAATATCGCCAATCGCGCCAACATGAAGTTCCTCGCCTATCTGCTGGAAATGAGCTTCCAGGAGGCCTTCGATCTGGCCCAGGGCCAGTGCGCAAGGAAAAGGTGACCGCAAGCAAATTCACGCAGAAGAGGGGCAATCGCGCCAGCTGCCTGCTGGGCCGTTCTAAGTCTTTGCCTTCCCGCCGTGATGGCTGTAGATTGGCGCAAAGCAAGTTATGTAAAAAGGCCCTTTCAGCAATGATTCAGCCCCACCGGGCAGGCCGGGCCCGATGCCTCATGGCCACCGCCGGCCTCATCTGCGGCATGATTGCGCCTCTGGTTGCGCTGCCCGGTGCCCATGCCGCCAAGATCATCAACCTGACCAATGCCCAGCCCGCCGGGGCAAAAGCCAAAAAGCCCCGCCGCCTGAAAGCGCCTGCGGATCTGGCCAGCCTGTCATTCGTCAAGCTCCTGAAACTGGCCAAAAGGGGCAACCCTCAGGCCATGTTCCTCACCGCGCGGGCCTACGAGCTAGGCGCGCCGGGGGCCATCAAGTCCCTGACCAAGGCCGCCAGATGGTATCGCCGCGCCGCCCAG
>JALSNA010000357.1 GCA_026987255.1 Hyphomicrobiales bacterium
GTCAGCCCCGCCCCGTCTGGGCGCGGTGCATCAGGTAGTGATCGGCCAGCACCAGGGCCACCATGGCCTCGGCCACCGGCACGGCGCGGATGCCCACGCAAGGGTCGTGGCGGCCTCTGGTCACGATCTCCACCTCCTCGCCGCCGCGCGTGATGGTGCGCCTTGGGGTGAGGATGGAGCTGGTGGGCTTGACCGCCATGCGGGCGATGATGTCCTGACCGGAGGAGATGCCGCCCAGGATGCCGCCGGAATTGTTCCTGGTGAAATGCACCTGGCCGTCATGGATGCGCATTTCATCGGCGTTTTCCGATCCCTTCAGGGCGGCGGCGGCAAAGCCCGCGCCGATTTCCACCCCCTTGGCGGCCGGGATGCTCATCAGCGCCGCGGCGATGTCCTGATCCAGGCGGGCAAAAAGCGGCGCGCCCCACCCGGCGGGCGCCCCGGAGGCTACGACCTCCACCACCGCGCCCACCGAATCGCCGCTCTTGCGGATGCCGTCCAGATAATCTTCCCAGACCCTGGCCGCCTTGGCGTCGGGGCAGAAGAAGGGATTGTTCTCCACCTCCGCCCACGACCAGTTGTCGCGCTCGATTCCGTGCGGGCCCATCTGCACCAGGGCGGCGCGGATTTCCACCTGCGGGATGATGCGCCGCGCCACCGCGCCGGCGGCCACCCGCATGGCCGTCTCGCGCGCCGAGGCCCGTCCGCCGCCGCGATAGTCGCGGACGCCGTATTTGGCCTCGTAGGTGTAATCGGCATGGCCGGGGCGGTAGCGGTCGCGGATGGCGGCATAATCCTTCGAGCGCTGGTCGGTGTTCTCGATCAGCAGGGCGATGGGCGTGCCGGTGGTCACCTGCCCGGTGATGATGTCGTCGCAAAAGACTCCGGAGAGGATTTTTACCTTGTCCGGCTCGCGCCTTTGCGTCATGTGGCGGTTCTGGCCGGGGCGGCGCTTGTCCAGCCAGGGCTGGATGTCGGCCTCGCTGAGCGGGATGCCCGGCGGGCAGCCGTCCACCACCGCGCCGATGGCCGGGCCGTGGGATTCGCCGAATGTGGTGACGCGCAGGCAGCGTCCGAAGGTGTTCCAGCTCATGGGTGTTGTCCGTCTCCTTGCCGATGAGCGCAGCATATCCTCTCGGCGCGCGCGCTTCCAGTGGGCATCTCCATTAACTGGGGATCTCTATTAACCGTCTCGAAGACCCCTTCCGTGGCAAGGCGGCATTTGCTTCCGCAACGGCCTTTGACTTGTGGGTGCGGCATGTTGTAGCATCCACCATCCGCCGGGTGAGGGATTCGGCGGACCACACCAAAAGGGGGTATTCCTATGCTCAAGGATTTCAAGGATTTCATCATGAAGGGCAACGTGGTGGATCTGGCCGTTGCCGTGATCATCGGCGGCGCTTTCGGCCTGATCGTCAAGTCCCTGGTGAATGACATCATCATGCCCATCGTCGGCGCCATATTCGGCGGCGTGGATTTTTCCAACCTGTTCATTCCGCTTTCCAGCAAGGTCACGGCGACGACACTGGAAGCCGCCCGCAAGCAGGGTGCGGTGCTGGCCTATGGCAACTTCATCACGGTGACGATCAACTTTCTCATCCTGGCCTTCATCATCTTCCTCATGGTGCGCATGATCAACAACATGACGAAGAAGAAGGAGGAGGCCCCGGCCGAGCCGCCCGCGCCGCCGAAGCAGGAGGTGCTGCTGGAGGAAATCCGCGATCTGCTGAAGAACAAGTAGGCGCCTTTTCCGGCCTTGCCGGGACGTTTTTGCATGAAAAGGAAAGCCCGCGCACTCTGGCGCGGGCTTTCTTGCAAGGAAAAACCGCCGGAAAAGCATCCGGCGGTTTTGCCACTTTCCCGCAAAGGGAAAAATCCGGCTATCGGAAGACGGCTTATTTGCCGGTCTTGATGTGGCTGGAGAGATTGTTGAAGGTGCCGGAGATGGAGCTGGCGAATTTCGGCATCACGACGACCAGCATCAGGCCCATGGCCGCGGCGATCAGGCCATACTCGATGGCGGTGGC
>JALSNA010000358.1 GCA_026987255.1 Hyphomicrobiales bacterium
GTGCCCGCCGGGAGCGAAGATGGCGCGGGTTCCTTCCGTATTGGTCAAGATGGGGGAGATGACGCGGGCCAAAAAGGCCTGAAAGGCGTTGACCTCATGGCCGGTGCGGGCGATAGCGGCGGCCGGGGCGATGAGATCGCCCATGGGCAGCCGCGCATGGGCGGCATGGAGAGCGAAAAGGCCGGGGACGAAGCCCGGCGTGGCGACACTTCCCAGACCGATGTGAAAGGTCTGGGTGGCATCGCCGAAGTTGGCCTCTATGGCGTGGAAATCGGCCCTCTCATTGGCGCGCCGCGGCGTCTGGGCAAAGAAGTCGCACAGTTGCGGCTTGCGGCCATGGCCACCGGCCATGGCGAAGCCGCCGCCGCCGGGACTGGCCAGAACCGGCTCGGCGACACAGGCCATCCAGGCGGCGGCGATGGCGGCGTCAACGGCATTGCCGCCCATCTCGAAGGCATGGCGGGCGGCCTTGGCCGTCAGCTCGTGGCCGGCGGCCACCGCGCCCTTTTGCGTGTGGGTGCTCATGGGATCATTTGCTGGCGGATGGTGGGGCTTGTCAATATTCAATATGAGGGGCGATTTGGAGCGATTGTTGGGGACAAGGGCGCTGGATCCAGCAATTGCGCTTGATTGGCGCGCGGCGGCGGGCATACTTGCGGCTCGAACCATTTCAGGGAGGAGACACATGGCCATCAAGGCGGTGACATTCGATCTGTGGGATACCATCGTGGACGATGATTCCGATGAGCCCAAGCGGGCGGCGAAGGGCTTGCGTCCCAAGCGCGAGGAGCGCCGCCATCAGGTCTGGGAGGCGCTCAATGGGCAGGCGCCGATCAGCAAGGAGGAGGTCTGGCTGGCCTATGACGTGGCCGAGGCGGGCTTCAACGTCACCTGGAAGGAATGCGCCACCAACTGGACGGTGGAGCAAAGGCTGCGGGTGGTGCTGAACGGATTGAAGCGCGATCTGCCCGATGAGGCTTTCGCGGCCCTGGTGGAGGGCCATGCGCGCATGGAGGTGGACATTCCGCCCGATCCCATCCCCGGCATCCGGGAGGCCCTGGAGGACTTGTCGAAAAGATACAAGCTGGCCATTGTTTCCGATGCCATCGTCACCCCTGGCTGGGGCTTGCGCGAATTGCTGGAAAAGCACGGGTTGAAGAAGTATTTTTCCGCCTTCGCCTTTTCCGACGAGGTGGGCCGCTCCAAGCCGCACCGGGCCATGTTCGATCATGTGTGCAAGGAGCTGGGGATCGATGTGACCGAGATCGTCCATGTGGGCGATCGCGATCACAACGACATCAAGGGGCCGCAGGCGCTGGGGGCGAAGGGCATCCTGTTCACCGCCACGCGGCCCGATGACAAGGACGAAACCAGCGCCGATGCCATCTGCGAGCGCCATGCCGATCTGCCGGGCATCGTCGATGCGCTGGCGGCACAAGGCGCCTGAGGGAGGACGATCATGAGCGACAAGCTGCATTTTCTGGTGGTGGACGGTTACGCCAGGGCGGGCCGCGAGGGGCTGGCGGCCGGGGGGGCATCCTCCGGCGGGGCGCTCTATGCGCGCATGCTTGAGGAATTGGCGCCGGGCTGTCAGGTGGAGGTGATCCATCCGGCCGATGCGGGCGAGAGCCTGCCCTGTGGGGCGGCGCTGGGAGAGTATGACGGCATTGCCTGGTCGGGCTCGTCATTGACCATCTATGCGGGCACGCCCGATGTGGAGGCGCAGATCGATTTCGCCCGCGCCGGGTTCGCCGCCGGGGTGCCGCAGTTCGGCTCGTGCTGGGCGGCGCAGATCGCCGTGGTGGCGGCCGGCGGGGCCTGCGCGAAGAACCCCAAGGGGCGGGAGTTCTTCATTGCCCGCAAGATCCGCCTGACCAATGCCGGGCGCGGCCATCCCATGTATGACGGCAAGAAGGATGTCTTCGAGGCCTGGATCAGCCATGACGACGAGATCACCCATCTGCCGCCCAACGCCATCCA
>JALSNA010000359.1 GCA_026987255.1 Hyphomicrobiales bacterium
TCGCCACCCTCGCGCAGGCCATGCCCGGCAAGGTGGGGCTGGCGCACGGGCGCATGAAGGGCGAGGCGCGCGATGCCGTCATGGCGGATTTTCGCAACGGACGCATTTCCGTGCTGGTGGCCACGACCGTGGTCGAGGTGGGCGTGGACGTGCCCGAAGCCACCATCATGATCATCGAGAACGCCGAGCGCTTCGGCCTGGCGCAATTGCACCAGCTGCGCGGCCGGGTGGGCCGGGGTGAGGCGCCATCATCCTGCCTGCTGCTCTATCGCGGCCCGCTTTCGCAGACCGCCCGCGAGCGGCTGAAGATCCTGCGCGAGACCGAGGACGGTTTCATCATCGCCGAGGCCGACCTGAAACTGCGCGGCGCGGGCGAGCTGCTCGGCGCGCGCCAGTCGGGCATGCCGCGCTTCCGGCTCGCCGATCTGGCCCTGCACGGCGAATTGCTGGCCATGGCGCGCGACGATGCCGCCTTGATCATCAGCCGCGATCCCGATCTGGCCAGCCCCAGAGGCCAGGCCCTGCGCCGCCTGCTCTACCTCTTCGAGCGCGACGAGGCCATCCGCCTGCTGGCAGCGGGATGAAAGGAAGCATCTCCCGTAACCGTCATCCGTGCAGCTCATCGGCGCGTTTTTCGCGCGCCAGGGCATCCAGGACGGCATTGACGAACCCCGGCTCGTCGCCGCCGTCGTGAAAGGCCCGGGCCACGTCCACATATTGCGTGATGATGACGCGCGGCGGGGTGTCCCTGGCAAAGAGCATCTCGTAGCCCGCGGCGCGCACAATGGCGCGCACCGTGGCATCGAGGCGCGGCAGCTTCCATTTTTCGCTCAAATGGCGGTTGACGGCCCGGTCGATGTCCGTCTGCCTGGCCACCACCCCGCGCACGATGGCGCTCAAGAGGGCCTCGTCCGGCTTTCCGCACTGGCCATCGTCGAAGGCCTCGCCGATGCGCCGGGTGGCGAACTGCTCCAGCACCACCTCCAGCGGCGCTCCCGAAACATCCATCTGGTAAAGTGCCTGCACCGCGCCCAGCCGGGCGGCGGCGCGCGCCACCGGATTCATGCGGGGTTTTCTGGCCGCGCCGGGGTTGTCCGCCTTGCTCATGAGAGGGCCTTTTCCAGCAGTTTCTGCTTCACGCGGGCCATCTCCACCGCCGCCTGCGCCGCGCCCGCGCCCTTGTTCTTCTCCGAGACCCTGGCGCGTGCCCAGGCCTGTTCGGCATTCTCCACCGTCAGGATGCCGTTGCCGATGGCCGCGCCCTGCAAGGTCAGCTCCATGAGGCCGCGCGCCGATTCGCCCGCCACGATCTCGAAATGCCAGGTCTCGCCGCGAATGACCACGCCCAGGGCCACATAGGCGTCATAGCGTGGCGGGATGGGCTGGCCTCCGGCCTCCTCGGCCATCATTCCGGCAGCCATGTCCGCGCCCTCGGCCATGGCGATGACACCCGGAATCTCCAGCGCGCCGGGCACGTGGATGATGTCATGGGCAATGCCCTGCTCCTCCAGCCAGCCGGTGGCGCCCCTTTCCAGCTCGTCGAGCAGATCGTCATAAAAGCGGGCCTCGATGATGAGCACGCGCATTGTCAGTGGTCCTTCTCTTTTCTTTGGTTGTGTGCGCAAAGCAGGTTTGCGCACGCGCTCCGGCCCGCGCCCCCTCCCGGCCACCCAGATGATAGGTGAGGCGTCCGGGACGCGGCACGGGCCTTGTTTCTTTGTCTGTGTGCACAAAAGGGGTTTTGTGCACTCGTTCCGGCCCGCGCCCCCTCCCAACCGCCCAGGAGTATGTGCAAGACGGTTGGGAGGGGACACGGGCCTTTGTCCTTTTGTCTGTGTGCACAAAGCGGGTTTGTGCACTCGCTCCGGCCCACTCCCCCTCCCAGCCACCCAGATGATAGGTGAGGCGTCCGGGACGCGGCTCGGGCCTTTTTGGATCGATCCCTGGATGCCCTCCTTCGCGGGAAGGGGTTTTCAAC
>JALSNA010000360.1 GCA_026987255.1 Hyphomicrobiales bacterium
GGGATCGAGGATGGGCTTGGTGGCCTTGAAATAGCCATCCAGGTCGGACTTGGTGACCTTGCCATTGGCCTGGGTGGCCAGATCGGCGATGGTGTTTGTCGCCAAGGTGACCTTACGGCTGGCGGAAATCATGTCGGTGAGGTCGATCAGGCCGGTGAAGAGCATGGCCATGACCGGAAAGACCAGCGCGGCCTCAATGGCGGCGGCGCCACCGGAATCCTTCAGATACCTTTTCAACAAGGGTTTGCGCGCCTTGCTTTTCGCATGTGTGTTGAAAAATCTCATTTGCGGCACCTTTCCGGTATTGCATCTCATGTTCAGCTGTCGCCATAGGGTTCGTTGCGGAAGGCCGCGCCGGTGGCCAGCAGCCGCTTGTCGTTGCTCATGTTGGAAAGAAACTTTCCGATGAATGGCGTGACGAAGCTCCATTCGTAGTAGGCGCGCACCACGACCACATCCATGGGTTTGCCAATCTGGTAGGCCGGCTTGGTCACGCTGCCCGACAGATTGCCATCGGAATCCAGGGCGGGGGGGATATTGACGCTGGCGAAGTCCTTGAACTTGCGCACATCGACGTGCAGTTTGCTGGCGCAATCGGAAACCACATACATCTTGTTGCAGGCCAGCTGCTTGAACTGGGCGGCGGTGATGCCCTTCTTGTCCACCTGGCCGGTGCGGATCATGCGCGCGGCATCGGCGATGCCGTCATCCATGGAATAATTGACCAGAAGCATGGCGCCGGTCTCGAAGGTTCCCATGAGCAGCATGAAAAACGGCACGGCCAGCAGAGCGAACTCGATGGCGGCAGCGCCCTTGTCGCAGCTGCGCAGTTTTTTTCCCCGGATGCGCAATCTCATCGTATTTCTCCCTGTGGCGGCGCGATCCCGGTTCGGGATTGCTGGCCGCTGGCTCTGTGTTTCATGACCGCCAGAAGCTTGCGCGGATTGCACATCTTGCGCATTGCTGGCAGTCTTGAGCAGGTTTTCTATCAGGGATGGTTTGAGATCCGGCTAAAATATTGTGTCAAATTCGAATCGAATTTTGATCATGCGCAAATGGGGGTCTTGAAAAACTAGCGTCCTTCCCTACCCCCTGCCAACCGCCCCAATCATGGGACACTACCGGTGGTTGGCAGGGGGTGGGGATGGTCTTCAGGCAGTACAGAGATGCCCAGATGCGCAAGAACCGCCCGGAAATCTATTCCGGGCGGTCCATTCTCGCCACTCATGATTTTACAACCTTCCACGCGCAATCCTCAGGTTCGCACCCAAAAGATCATGGATGGCAAAAAGCTTCAGTTGCCCATTTCCATGCTGGATTTCACCGCGCCATTGACCTGCCCCAGCTGCGAGGCAAGGGCCGAGGTGGCCTTGTCGGAATCCCCGATGGCCAGGGTGGGTTCACAATTGGGCGTGCAGACATAGGTGTATCTGGCACCGCCCCTGTAGAGACGCAGGTTGCGTGGTGAATCGTTGCCGATGACCACATCGAGGCTGGCCAGCTGCTGGCCATCGCTGTTCAGAATGGTGACCCTGGTGGCGCCCGGCGCGCGCGCCTGGATGACAACCTTCTTGCCGAGCACCGTGGCGTCGGCAAAAACCGGATTGGAAACGATCACCGTGGAAGGCTCTCCCGCCAGCGACAGCATTTTGCTCTCGTTGGCTTTGAGACGCAATTCCAGAGCCTGCGCAAGGGGCGCGGCAAGCATGAAGCCGGCCATGGCCGTCATCGCCAGAGTCTTGCGCAAGGTGGAGAGGGCCTTGGTCTGTCTGTTTTCAATCGTCATGTCTTTCGTGTCCCTGTGGAATGCCCGTGTCAGGCATGAAATCCGCAACATCATCCTTGCAAGGCACTATGAAGGCATATGGTAAAATCTTCCTTACCCGCCAGGGCCTAGGGTCTGGACTCAATAAAAACGCGGCGCCAGTCTGGCGGCCACGCCTTTATTGAGACCGGACCTTAGGGTCAGGACTCATA
>JALSNA010000361.1 GCA_026987255.1 Hyphomicrobiales bacterium
ATTTATGCTGCATATCAGCGTCCTTTCGCCCTCGACAATACCTTCAGGTATTGCCCGCGGACGAAAGAAAGCTGATATTTTGCCTAAATCCTGCATATGTCATCCCTCTTTATGAGTCCTGACCCTACCAGCATTCAAGAAAAACCCCCGCCACACATGGGCGGGGGGGATTGCAGTGCAAAGGCTCAAGAGGCCTATTTCATCGTCTTCAGATAGGCGATGACATTGGCGATGTCGGCTTCCTTTTTCAGCCCGGCGAAGCTCATCCTGTTGCCGGGGATGAAGCCCTTGGGCCTGGCCAGATACTTCTTGAGGTTGTCCTCGGTCCACACCAGGCCTTCGGCGCCCTTGGCCTTGAAGGCATCGGAATACTTGAAGCCCTCAACGGCGGCCACCTTGCGGCCCACCACGCCCTTCAGATAGGGGCCGACCTTGTTCTTTTCCTTGTCGGCGTAATGGCAGGCCTTGCACTTCTTGAACACCTTCTTGCCGGCCTCGGCATCACCAGCGCCAGCCGCGGCGGGAGCGGGGGCCTCGGCGGGCTTGCTTTCCGCAGGCGCGGGAGCGGGCGCTTCGGCCGTCTTGGTTTCAGCCGGTGCGGGGGCAGGGGCTTCGGCGGGCTTGCTTTCCGCAGGCGCCTCGGCTGTCTTGGTTTCAGCCGGCGCGGGCGCTTCGGCCTTCTTTTGCGGCTTGGCGGCCGGTTGCGCAGCCGTGGCGGCCACCTTGGGCGCGGGCGGCTTGCTGAAGATCATCCCGGCCATGCCGCGCACGATGAAGATCAGCGCCAGGGCCAGAACGATGGAGACCGCGATATTGATGAATGTTCTCATGGTCATGATAGCAGGTTCCCTTTGTCCGCGGCCGGGCATGCGGCCCGCCGCCATCCGTCATCTTGACGCGGAAACTAAAGGTTTTGCGCCTGCTTCGCAATATGTATAAGAGCCATGCGGCATCCAGACTTGGGAAGAACCATGAGCACGACAGCCAAGATCGCCTATCAGGGGGAGCCGGGGGCCAACTCCCACATTGCCTGCCAGGACACCCACCCGGACATGGAGCCCTTGGCCTGCCGCACCTTCGAGGGGGTTTTCGCCGCCGTGCACAAGGGCGAGGCCGATCTGGCCATGATCCCGGTGGAGAACACCCTGGCCGGACGGGTGGCGGACATTCACCATCTCATCCCCATCTCCAACCTGCACATCGTCGGCGAATACTTCCTGCCCATCCATCACCAGCTCATGGCCCTGCCCGGGGTGAAGCTCGAGGATATCCGCAGCGTGCATTCCCATGTCCATGCCCTGGGCCAGTGCCGCGATCTGATCCGCGAGCTGGGGGTGGAGGCGGTGATCGCCGGAGATACCGCGGGCGCCGCCCGCGAGGTGGCCGAGCGCGCCAGCCCGCACGAGGCGGCCATTGCCTCGAAGCTGGCGGCGCAGATCTACGGCCTCGAGATCCTGCGCGCCGACATCGAGGACGAGGCCCACAACACCACCCGCTTTCTCATCATGGCGCGCCAGCCGCTGCGCCTGCCGCCAGAAAGCGGGCCGCTGATCACCTCATTCGTTTTCCGGGTGCGCAATGTGCCGGCCGCGCTTTACAAGGCCCTGGGGGGCTTTGCCACCAATGGCGTCAACATGACCAAGCTGGAATCCTACCAGATCGGCGGCAAGTTCACCGCCACCCAGTTCTATGCCGACGTGGAGGGCCACCCGGACGAGCGCCCCTTGCGTCTGGCCCTGGAGGAGCTGGATTTCTTCACCTCCTGCGTCAAGATGCTGGGCACCTACCCGGCCTCCCCCCAGCGGGCGCAAATGGCCGCCAGCGCCAGCGGTGAGGAAACCTGCGCCTGATCCAGCTTCTTTGGGTTGTTCAGGGTTTGGCCTTCACCATTTTGCGTTTCCCGAGACAACTAGGGTCAGGACTCATAAAGAGGGATGGCAGATGCAGGATTTTGGCAAAATCCCGGTGTCTT
>JALSNA010000362.1 GCA_026987255.1 Hyphomicrobiales bacterium
GCGGTCAAGCTGCTCGATTCGGTGGGGCCGGTGCGGCTTTTATCGGTGCTGCGGCGCGGTGGGGCGGATGTGCGCCTGCCGGATGGCAAGGGGGCCGGCCTGCCCATCGCCCTGGGCGGGGTGGGCATTTCGCTGCGCGGGTTGAGCGGTGTCTATACGGCCTTTGTCAATGGCGGGGTGGCCATGCGGCCCCATGCGCGGCTCGCCGGGGCACCGCAAGGGGTGCGCATCTTGCAGGAGCGGGCCGCCTGGCAGGTGATGGACATCCTGCGCGATGCGGCGCCGCCGCCCGATACCGCACCGTTGCCCATGGCCTACAAGACCGGCACCTCCTATGGCTTTCGCGATGCCTGGTCGGTGGGCTTCAATGGCCGCTACGTGCTGGGGGTCTGGGTGGGGCGGGCCGATGGCGTGCCGGTTCCGGGGATCGTGGGGCGCATCAGTGCCGCGCCGGTGCTGTTTTCGGCCTTTGCGCGGCTGGGATTGCCGGCGCCCTTCGCGCCACGGCCGAAAGGGGCGCTGGCCTTGCGCAACAGCCAGCTGCCCGCGCCCTTGCGGCGGTTCGTGGCGCGCGGGGCGCTGCCCAAGGTGGGCGGGCGGATCGCCGAGGCCCCGCCGCGCATCGTCTGGCCCAGGCAGGGGGCGCATGTGGAGCTGCCCCGGGCCGATGGCGGGCGGCTGGCGCTGGCGGTGAAAATCCAGGATGGCCGCGCGCCCTTCCGGGTTCTGGTCAATGGCAGACCGGGGGAGGGCCTGCTGCGGCGCCGGCAGGCGCTGGTGCGGCTGGGCGGCAAAGGCTTCAACAAGGTGACGGTGATCGATGCCGCCGGGCGCAGCGCCTCGGTGCGGGTGTTTCTGAATTGATCTGCGCCACTCTATTTCCGAGTAATTTTCTAAGGTAATATAAATTGATCTGGATCAAGACAGGGAGACGTTGCGCGGTAATCCTGACCATTTTTATCAGAATATAAAGGTCATTCTATCTTACCATTTTCCCTTGACTGCTTGCCGAAGCCGGGTTTTGACTGCGACAATTGACTCCAGTTCTGTTTAACAAAAGTCAAGGCCGGGAATCTGCAAATAACGGACTGTTGTTCACGAAGAGGTGATCTGGGGGGATCGCCGGGCGGCCAGGTGTGTGCCGGTTCCCGTCAGGGAATGGCGCAACGGATGGCCAAAGGCTTGTGGGAGACCCCATGACGCAGACCGTGACACGCAGGCAATTGTTCCGCTCGCTGGCCGGGCAGGCGGCCTTGCGGCGTCCGCCGGGAGCCGTGGATGAGGCCCGGTTCATGGAGATCTGCGATGGCTGCGGGGAATGCATCGCGGCCTGCGCGGCGGAAACCGGCGTGCTGAAGGCCGACCGGGGCGGAGCGCCGGTGGTGGATTTTGCTTCCGGGCATTGCGTCTTTTGCGGCGCCTGCGTGCGCGCCTGCGGCACCGGCGCGCTCACCGGCGCCGAAGGGGTGGAGGCTGGCGAGGTCACCTTTCCCTGGCACATGGAAATTTCGCAGGAGCGCTGCATGGAGTTTTCCGGCATCACCTGCCGGCTGTGCGAATCGGCCTGCGAGGAGCGCGCCATACGTTTTCGCCCCATGGCGGGGCATGTCACCAGGGCCTGGATCGAGGCGCAAGAGTGCAGCGGCTGCGGCGAATGCCTGCCGCGCTGTCCGAACCGGGCCATTGCCATCATCGAGAAGCCGCGCGGCGGCGCATCAAGGGAGAACGCGGCATGAGCATCTGTTCACTGATCGTCTATTCGCGGCCGGAGAAGATGGAGGCCATCAGCGCCGACATCGATGCCCGCGAGGGCTGCGAGGTGGCGGCGGCGGAGAACGGCAAGATGGTGGTGCTCATCGATCTGCCGAGCCGCGACAGGATGAGCCAGACCATCATGGATTTGAACAACATTCCAGGCGTGATCACGGTTTCTTTCATCTACGAATATTTCGAGGAGGAAGAGCCCAAAGACCCCGTTTCCGAGGAAGCATGAGCACAACAGGGTGCAAGGAGGAAGACCATGAAAATGAATCGCCGAGATTTCATCAAGACCCAGGCGGTCGCAGCGGCGGCGGCCACGGCGGGCATATCGGTGCCGGCCGTCTCATCTGCCCAGGCGGGCGATGACGGCATCCGCTGGGACAAGACGGCCTGCCGGTTTTGCGGCACCGGCTGCTCGGTGCTGCTGGGCGTCAAGGATGGCCGCGTGGTGGCCTCGCAGGGCGACCCGGACGCGCCGGTGAACAAGGGCCTGAACTGCATCAAGGGCTATTTTCTCACCAAGATCATGTATGGCGCCGACCGTCTGACCAAGCCCCTGATGCGCAAGAAGAACGGCAAGTTCGCCAAGGATGGGCAGTTCGAGGAGGTCTCCTGGGACGAGGCCTTCAAGCTCATGGCCGAGAAGTTCGTGGCGGCGCGCAAGGCCAAGGGGCCGAAGGGCATCGGCATGTTCGGCTCCGGCCAATGGACCATCTGGGAGGGCTATGCCGGGCAGAAGCTCATCAAGGCGGGCTTCCGCTCCAATTCCCTGGAGCCCAACGCGCGCCATTGCATGGCCTCCGCCGTGGGCGCCTTCATGCGCGGTTTCGGCATCGACGAGCCGGCCGGATGCTATGACGACATGGAGGCGGGCGAGACCTTCGTGCTGTGGGGCTCCAACATGGCGGAGATGCATCCCATCCTGTGGTCGCGCATCACCAATACCCGTCTGACCAAGCCCGGCGCGCAGATCCACGTGCTGGCCACCTTCCGCAACCGCTGCTTCGAGCTGGCCGACAACGGCATTATCTTCAAGCCGCAAACGGATCTGGCGATCGCCAACTTCATCGCCAACTACATCATCGAAAAGGGCACCTACAACAAGGAGTTCGTGGAGAAGCACTGTCACTTCACCAAGACGCCCACGGACATCGGCTATGGCCTGCGCGCCAATGATCCGCGCGAGAAAAAGGCCAAGAACCGCGCCAAGGGCAAGCTGACCAAGATCAGCTTCGAGGAATATGCCAAGTCGGTGTCGAAATATACCGCCGATTATGTCTCGGAGCTTTCCGGCGTGCCCAAGGAGCAGCTGATCAAGCTGGCGGAGCAATATGCCGATCCGAAGCGCAAGGTGGCTTCCTACTGGACCATGGGCTTCAACCAGCACACGCGCGGCGTGTGGGTGAACGGGCTCGTCTACAACATCCATCTGCTGATGGGCAAGATTTCGGAGCCCGGCAACTCGCCGTTCTCGCTCACCGGCCAGCCCTCGGCCTGCGGCACGGCGCGCGAGGTGGGCACCTTCACGCACCGTCTGCCGGCCGACCTGGTGGTCAAGAAGGATGCGCACTGCAAGTTCGCAGAGAAGATCTGGAAGCTGCCCGCGGGCACCATTCCGCGCGCCAACGGCAAGATGGACGGCAAGCCGCAACCGGACATTTCCGGCAAGCCCATGGGCAAGACGCTCATCCACGCGGTGGCCATGCACAGGGCGCTGCATGACGGGGTGATGAACTGCTTCTGGGTGATGTGCAACAACAACCTGCAGGCGGCGGCCAACTTCAACGGCGAGTCCTGGCCCGGCTGGCGCGCCAAGGACAACTTCATCGTCGTCTCCGATCCCTATCCGACGGTCTCGGCCATGGGCGCGGATCTGGTGCTGCCCACCGCCATGTGGGCGGAGAAGGAAGGGGCCTATGGCAACTCCGAGCGGCGCACCCAGTTCTGGCGCCAGCAGGTCAAGGCGCCGGGCGAGGCGCGCTCCGACCTGTGGCAGATCATGGAGTTCTCCAAGTATGTCAAGGTGGAGGATGTCTGGCCGGCCGAGCTGATCGCGCAGAAGCCGGAATACAAGGGCAAGACGCTCTATGACGTCCTGTTCGCCAATGGCTTCGTCAACAAGTTCCCCTTCGATGGCAAGATCAAGGACGAGCGCGGCAACGAGTATGACAACGATGAATCGGCCCACTTCGGCTATTACGTCCAGAAGGGCCTGTTCGAGGAATACCGCCGCTTCCAGTGGGAAGGCCCCAAGACCGGGCATCAGCAGGCGCCCTTCGATGCCTATCACAAGGCGCGCGGCCTGCGCTGGCCGGTGATCGACGGCAAGGAGACGCTGTGGCGCTTCCGGGCCGGATACGATCCGATCGTCAGGCAGGTCAAGAAGGATGCCAAGGACGGCGAGGTCTACTTCTACGGCAAGAAGGACGGCAAGGCGAACATCATCTTCGCGCCCTACGAGCCGGCCGCCGAGCCGCCGGATGACGAGTACGATCTGTGGCTGTGCACCGGCCGGGTGCTCGAACACTGGCATTCGGGCTCGATGACGCGGCGCGTGCCGGAGCTCTATCGCGCCATGCCGGACGCCAAGGTCTACATGAACAAGAAGGACGCCAGGAAGCGCCGTCTGCGCAATGGCTCCAAGGTCAAGATCATCACCCGGCGCGGCGAGGTGGTCACCCGGGTGGAGACCCGCGGGCGCAACGTGCCGCAGGAGGGCCTGGTGTTCATTCCGTGGTTCGATGCCGGGCGGCTGGTCAACAAGCTGACCCTGGACCAGACCGATCCGCTGTCGAAGGAGACCGACTACAAGAAGTGCGCCTGCAAGGTCGTCAAGGCCTGACGGGCACATGGGGAGCTCTCCACTCCCTTGCCGCCGGGGCGTCCCTCGCGGGGCGTCCCGGTCCGGGGGGCTTTCCGGTTGCGGCAGGCAGGGGGCGGATTTGAAACGGGCGTGTTTTTCAGGAGAAATGCCTGGCGGGGCGCTGTCCCGGCCCTGAAAACGAGGTTCCAGATGGCTGCGAAGACTGTCAACAGACGGCGATTTCTCACCACCATGGCCAGGACGGCCTGCGGGGTGTCGCTCTTTGCCCTGGGGCTGGGGTTCTATGCCAGGGGCAGCAAGGCGCTGCCGCCGGAATATATCCGTCCGCCGGGGGCGCTGGAGGAGGAGAAGTTCCTCTCCGCCTGCACGCGCTGCGGCATCTGCGTGCGCGATTGTCCCTATGACATTCTCAAGCTGGCGGAGCTGGGGCGCGACAATGCGGCCACCGGCACGCCCTATTTCCATGCCCGCAGCGGCGCTTGCGAAATGTGCGAGGACATTCCGTGCATTCCCAATTGCCCGACGGGGGCGCTGGATCATTCGCTGACCGACATCAACAAGGCGCGCATGGGGCTGGCGGTGGTCATCGACCAGGAGAACTGCATCGCCTTCCAGGGGTTGCGCTGCGAGGTCTGCTACAATGTCTGCCCGCTGCGCGGCAAGGCGCTGTCGCTGGATTATCAGCCCAACAAGCGCTCCGGGCGGCATGCGCTGTTCATTCCGGTGGTGCATTCGGATGCCTGCACGGGGTGCGGATTGTGCGAGCGGGCCTGCATCCTGGAGCGCGAGGCCATCAAGGTGCTGCCCATCCGTCTGGCCAAGGGCGAGCTTGGGCATCATTACCGCTTCGGCTGGAAGGAGAAGGCCAAGCATGGCGGGGCGCTGGTGACGCCGGACAAGGAGCACCACTTCAACCTGC
This sequence comes from Hyphomicrobiales bacterium, assembly GCA_026987255.1. GTDB lineage: Bacteria > Pseudomonadota > Alphaproteobacteria > Rhizobiales > Aestuariivirgaceae > Thermopetrobacter. The sequence continues at coordinate 5,505 of JALSNA010000362.1, forward strand.
CCAAGGGGGTTGAATACGACTATTCCACCGGGCGCATCTACGTGAAGAACAAGCCCGCCGCGCCCAATGCGCCGCAAGCGGCCAAGCCGAAGGGCGGGGCGGCCAGCATTCTCAACCGCGGCATTCAGGAGGCGAAGTGATGGCGACGCCTTTGGAAGAACTGGGGCATGATGCGCTGGCGCAGAAGGGCTGGCTGGGGGCCTACAAGTGGCTGATCGCGCGGCGCATCGCGCAGGTGGCCATCATCGGGCTGTTCCTGCTGGGGCCGCTGGGCGGGGTGTGGATCCTGAAGGGGAACCTGTCCTCGTCGCTGCTGCTGGACACGGTGCCCATGGTGGAGCCCATCACCTTCCTGCAGATGCTGGCGGCGGGGGCGGCGGGGATCACCACGACGACCATCATCGGGGTGCTCATCGTGGCCGTCTTCTATGCCCTGGTGGGGGGGCGGGCCTATTGCGCCTGGGTGTGCCCGGTGAACATGGTCACCGATGCGGCCGCCTGGCTGCGCCGCAAGCTGGGGATCAAGAGCACCTCGAAAATTCCCGATTGGGCGCGCTGGTGGATGCTGGGTGCGGTGATCGTTCTGGCCATGGCGACGGGATCGCTGGCCTATGAGCTGGTCAACCCGGTGTCCATGACCCATCGCGGACTGATCTACGGCATGGGCGCGGGCTGGGCGGTGATCGTTGCGGTCTTTGCCTATGACCTGCTGATCGCCAAACATGGCTGGTGCGGGCATCTGTGCCCCATGGGGGCGCTCTATTCGGCCATCGGGAGCTATTCCGTGGTGCGCATGCGCTCGGACAACCGCGCGGCATGCGATGACTGCATGGAATGTTTCGAGGTCTGCCCGGAGCCGCGCATCCTGCCGGCGGCGCTGAAACAGGGGCAAAAGCAGGGGCTGCCGCCGGCGGTGCTGAGCGGCCTGTGCACCAACTGCGGGCGCTGCGCCGATATCTGCAGCAAGGACGTTTTCGCCTTCGGGCTGGTCTTGCCGCGCGAGCGGATGGCCGGGCCGAGCCGGGAAGGGGCCGGCAGGGCGGAGGATGAAACACTCAAGCAAGCACCATGATGGAGGAAGTCATGAAAACAACTCTGGCAATCGGTATCGCCGCGCTGTTCGCGGCCACGGCCGGCCTGGCGGGCGCGGCGGAGGTGCATTCGCTGCGCGGCAATCTGCCGCTCAATGCGCCGGCCAAGGAGTTCGGCAAGAAGAAGCAGTTCATTGTCAATGACAAGGTGGCGCGCAACTGGAAGCTGCAACCGCCGATCATTCCGCACAAGATCGACAAGGAGCGGATCAATCTGGATGAAAATACCTGCTTCCGCTGCCATTCTCCGGATACCTACAAGGCCGAGAAGGCGCCGATGATCTCCAAGACCCATTTCAAGAACCCGGACAAGCCGGTGGAGAAGGAGCTCATCAAGCGCCGCTACTATTGCTACCAGTGCCATGTGCCGCAGGTGGACGCCAAGCCGCTGGTGGAGAACACCTTCAAGTCGGCCGGCAAGTAAGATGGCATGAAGGAGACAGAGGGGATGCGGCCGCTGCCTCGTGAGCGGCGGGGCGGCGGCGCGCCTTTGGGGGAACAAGGGAAAGGAGAGCTTCCATGAGCGAGGAGAGGGAAGCCCATGTGGGCTTTTTCAAGGGCATCTGGCGGTGGTTCTGGCAGAAACCGTCGCGTTATTCCACCGGCGGGATGCTGCTGTTCGGGATCATCCTGGGCATCGTTTTCTGGGGCGGATTCAACTGGGCGCTGGAGGCGACCAACAACGAGGCTTTCTGCATCTCCTGTCACGAGATGCGCGACAATGTTTACAAGGAATACCAGGATACCATTCATTACATGAACCGCTCCGGGGTGCGCGCCACCTGCCCGGATTGCCATGTGCCCAAGGAGTGGATTCACAAGATCGTCCGCAAGATCCAGGCCTCCAACGAGCTCTATCACAAGCTCATGGGCACCATCGGCACGCGCGAGAAGTTCCTCAAGCACCGTCCGGAGCTGGCCTTGCATGTGTGGAAGACCATGAAGGCCACAAACTCGCGCGAGTGCCGCAACTGTCATGACGAGAACTCGATGGATTTCGACAAGCAGGACGAGCGCTCGGCGGACCGCCACGAGGTGGCCTTCGAGAACGGCATGACCTGCATCGATTGCCACAAGGGCATTGCCCATCACCTGCCCAAGGGCTGGAAGGAGCTGGCCAAGAAGAATGGCCTGATGCCCAAGGACGTGAAGGAATGAGTTCGCGCCGGATGTAACGCCAGACGGGGAGCCGCTCTTTCGGGCGGCTCTCTTTTTTTGCCCGGTTTGGACATTTCCGGGCTGGACAGAAGGGCGCGGCGGGGCTTTATGGGAATGTGCAACGAAGGAAAGGACCGCGCATATGCCCACAGGTGGCGAGATCGTCGTGGCCGCGCTTGCGGCGCAACAGGTGGAGCGGGTCTTCTGCGTGCCGGGGGAGAGCTATCTGCCCATTCTGGCGGCGCTGGACGGCTCCGGGATCGAGGTGATCGTGTGCCGTCACGAGGGGGCGGCGGCCATGGCGGCGGAGGCCACCGGCAAGCTGACCGGGCGGCCGGGCGTGGTGCTGGTGACGCGCGGGCCCGGCGCGGCCAACGCCATGAGCGGGGTGCACGTGGCGGCTCAGGATTCGACGCCGCTGGTGGTGCTCATCGGGCAGGTGGCCACCGGCATGCGCCATCGCGACGCCTTCCAGGAGGTGGATTATGGCCAGCTGCTGGGCGGGATGTGCAAGCACGTGGAGGAGGTGGGGCAGACAGAGCGCCTGCCGGAGGCCATTTCGCGGGCCTTTCACGCCGCCATGAGCGGACGGCCGGGGCCGGTGGCCTTGGCCTTGCCGGAGGATGTGCTCTCGGCCATGGTGGATGAGGTGGAGGTGGCCCACGCGGCGCATGTGGCGCGCCCGGCCCCGGCGGAAGAGGACATGGCGGCCTTCATGGAGATGCTGGCGGTATCGCGCAGGCCGCTGATCATCGCCGGTGGTTCG
>JALSNA010000363.1 GCA_026987255.1 Hyphomicrobiales bacterium
CTGACCCTAGGGTCAGGACCCATAAACCCTTGTGAGCCCATCCTCACCCCCTGCCAATCCCCAATCATGGGACACTACGGGTGGTTGGCAGGGGGTGAGGATGATCTTCAAGACGGTTAATGGAGATACCCGCGGGCTAACCAGGAAAGGCACAAGAATCCAAAACGGCTTGCCAATGGTGTAAAAGGCTCTCATGAGCACCGCGCGCCCACGATACAACCGCCGCCAGTTGCTTGGCCGTCTTGGCCTGGGCCTGCTGGCCTTGCCAGCGGCCGCCCCCGCCATGGCTGCAAGGGACAGGCGCATCGAGGGCGCAAGGCTTGGTTTGCGCGCCAATGCCCCCCATGACCAGTCCGCCGCCCTGGCCGCCGCCATCGCCCATGCGGCGCGCAATGACGCCATCCTTGTCCTTCCCGGGGGCGTCATCAGGGTGCGCGATCTTCAGCTATCCCATCCATTGCGCATCATCGGGCAACGGGGAGCTGCCCTGGCGCTGGCCAAGGGCGGCTCCTTTCTGCTCTCGGCCCGTTCCGGCCCGGTGCATCTGCAAGGCCTGCACCTGTTGGGGAAAGGGGCTGGCGCAAGCGAGGAGGATGCCCTGGTGCGCATCGCGGATTGCCCGGATGTGCGCATCACCCGGTGCGCCTTCCAAGGCGGGGCGGGCAACGGTCTGTTCCTGCGCCGCTGTTCCGGCACGATCGCCCAAAACCGCTTCACCGGCGCGCCCCAGGCGGCCATTTTCAGCCTTGCCGGCATCGGCCTGCGCATCAGCGGCAATCACATCGCCGATTGCGGCAACAACGGCATTCTGATCTGGCAGCCGCGCAAGAGCTTCGACGGAGCGCAGGTGCGCGGCAATGTCATCCGCCGCATCCGCGCCGATGCAGGCGGCGATGGCCCCAATGGCAACGGCATCAACGTCTTTCGCGCCGCGGGCGTGACCATATCGGACAATGTCATCACCGGCTGCGCCTATTCGGCCATTCGCGACAATGCCGGTGATGATTGCCGCATCATCGCCAACCGCTGCGAGAACATCGGCGAGGTGGCCATTTTCGTCGAGTTCCGCTTCCGCAACGCCCAGGTCAGGGACAACCACATCCGCCACGCCTCGGCCGGCATCGCCATCACCAACATGCGCGAGGGCGGCCGCGGGGCCATCGTCACGGGCAATGTCATCCGCGACATCGCCCCGCGCATCGCCTCTGAAGACGTGCTCGGCTATGGCATCTGGGCCGAGGCGGAGACCGAAATCACCGCCAATCTGGTGGAGCGCGCCGTCACCGGCCTGTGGCTGGGCTGGGGCAAATACCTCGATCGCGTCACGGCGAAAAACAACACCTTGCGCCAGTGCCACACCGGCATAGCCGTCTCCGTGGCCAAGGGGGCCGGGCGGGCCATCATCACGGGCAACCGCATCGAGCAGCCCGCAAGGGCCGCCATCGTGGGCTTCGACCATGACAGGCCCGTCACCGGCGATCTGCTCGCTCCAGGCGCGCCTGTCCCGGCCAACATCAGCCTTTCGGCAAATCTTTCCACCCGGCGAGGAACCAGATGAGCGCCATCAGCTGAGCGGCCAGCAGCAGGCCGAAACCGGCCGCATAGCCTGCCGCCGGATAGGGCCGTGCGCCCGTGCCCAGCAGGTCTATGACCACGCCGATGAGCCACTGCCCGCCGAAAGCTGCGAGAAACACCCCCAGATTGAGCCCGGAATTGGAACGCCCCGCCAGCCGCGCCCCGAAATGCGCCGCCAGCAGCGGATAGGCCAGGATGCCCGCCTGTCCGCTCATCGGAATGATGAACCACGCAACCCCCATGCCCGGCCCCGTCCAGCCCGCAATGACCACCGCCTGGGCCGCCATGTAGGCGAGCAGAAAGCCCAGCATGACCTTCTCCAGCCCGATGCCGCGCGCGCTCAGTCTGTCGGCGATCACGCCATTGGCCAAGGTGCCGGTGAAGAATCCGA
>JALSNA010000364.1 GCA_026987255.1 Hyphomicrobiales bacterium
CGCCGCTACGTGCAAAAGCTGATCCAGAACATGCACATCTACCGCATGCGCCTGAACATGCCCGCACGGCCCATATCAAGGGATCTGTGGCGCGGGGCACGCGGCTGGCATGAGCAGGTGCTGCGCTCCGGCACGGCCGGAAAGGCGGCCCCCGCCCGCCACAAGATGCCCAAGCCAGGCGCCTGCGGCAAGGGCAAGCCGGGCTCGATCAACGATCTGCTGAAGAATTGCTGAAAATCAGCCGCCGGAAGGCTTGCGCCCGTCGTCGAGAATGACCACATCGCGGCGCGGATAGGGGATGCGGATATCGTTTTCCTTCAGCGCGTCCCAGACCAGGAAGAGCACGTCGGAGGAGAACTTGTTGGGGCCGTCATCGAGGCCGTCCACCCAGAACTCCACCCCGAAGCGCACTCCGTGATCGGCGAAGGCGCGCAGCTCGCAATCGGGCTTTTCCGGCTCCATGAGCACCCGCGGATGCTTGGCCACCGCCGCCTCGATGATCGGCGGCACCTTGTGCAGATCGGTGTCGTAGTCCACCGTGAACTCCACCTCGTAGCGCTGGCGCGGATCGTCATGGGTCCAGTTGATGAAGCGGGTGGTGATGAACTTCTCGTTGGGAACGATGATTTCCTTGCCGTCGAAGGTCTCCAGCGTCGAGGAGCGCATGTTGACCTTGGTGACGATGCCGGCCTTGCCATCCTCCAGCTCGATGAAGTCTCCGGCGGTGATGGAGCGCTCCAGCAGGATGATGAGGCCGGAGATGAAGTTCGAGGCGATCTGCTGCAGGCCGAAACCCAGGCCGACGCCGATGGCGCCGCCGAAGACCGCCAGGGCGGTCAGGTTCAGCCCCAGCACCTGCATGAGCAGGATGAAGACGGCGAAATAGAGCGCCAGCTCGAAGAGCTTGGCGAAAAGCTCGCGGGTGGAGCGCTCCAGCCCCTCCTGCCTGCGGATGGCGTTCTGGCCGCTGGCGTTGGTGATCTGGCCCAGCCAGAAGAACAGACCGCCGAAGACAATGGCCTTGATGATGAAATAGAGGCTCAGGTGAATGTTGCCCACCTGCAGGGAGATGCCGTCCAGCCAGGCGGCGACATCGTCATACCAGCCGAAGACCTGCAATGTGGCCACCGGGATGCCCAGCCAGATGGCCGCCTTGCGCGCCAGCGGATTGTGGATGTAGCGGGTGATGGCGGCATAAAGCAGCCAGATGATGGCCGCGCTCTGGGCCAGGCGCAACAGCCAGGTGGCCCCGAAGGCGGCCTGCGCGATGCTGATGCCCACCGCCAGAAAGACCACCAGCAGGAAGGGAAAGCGCAACTCCAGCGCCGGGCGCAAAAGGCCGAGGATGCGCCCGCGCAGGCTCTTGTCTTCGCTGCCGGTGGCGAACAGCGCCTGCAACCGGCGCCCGGCCAGGCGCGCGCCGAAGAAAGCCAGGGCAAAGGCCCCCAGAATCAGGCCTATCTGGCCATAGAAGGAAACGGAGGTGAACCACTCGATGAGGGTATCGGTCAGCAGATCGCGATAGACCGGCCAGTTTTCGACGATGGCGCGCAGCTGTTCCATGGGGGCATGCCTTGGAAAAATGGTGGGCGGTGAGAGATTCGAACTCCCGGCCCTCTCGGTGTAAACGAGATGCTCTGCCAGCTGAGCTAACCGCCCCATAAACGTGCGGCATGTCTTAGCCCGAAACGTCCCGTCCCGCAAGCCACACCGGAAGACGCACATCAGCGCAAAGCTCCCGGTGATTGGCCATTTGCCGGCAAGCGATGCAGGGCGTAGACCCATAAACCCCTCGCCGCCAGCGTGAATATCGCAAAATATCAGTGGGGCATCTCCATCAACAGTCTGAAGACCATCCTCATCCCCTGCCAACCACCCGTAGTGTCCCATGACCCGGGTGATTGGCAGGGGATGGGGATGGACGCGCAAGGGTTTTAGAGACTCCCAGCGGCTTG
>JALSNA010000365.1 GCA_026987255.1 Hyphomicrobiales bacterium
TTTTGGCCCCAAGTAAATTGCAAGGTTCTGACAGAAAATCTGTCAGAACCTTGCAATTCACGGATTGTCAGAATGCCAGAAAATGCTGTGTATTCAATCTGTTGTGAATACTTCACATGCGACTTTCTGGAGCGGGCGACGGGGATCGAACCCGCGACCCCGAGCTTGGGAAGCTCGTGCTCTACCAACTGAGCTACACCCGCGTCCATGGGGCATCTCCATCAACTGTCCGAGGATGGACGCGCAAGCGTTTTTGGAGACTCCCACGGGCGATTTTCATACCACCCGGGGCGCGCCGTTGCAAACCGAAAACATGGCGCGGCCCGTCCGGGGAGCGAAATGCCCCGTTGAAAAGGCCAGGAATATGAGGCACAGATGGCGGCAACCACATATCCGCGCGGCCATATCGCCAGCCGCCTTCAGACAACGAGGATCCGCCATGTTCATCCAGACCGAAGCCACCCCCAATCCGCAGACGCTGAAGTTCCTGCCCGGCCAGACGGTGGTGGCCGGCCCGCCACGCGACATCAAGAGCGCCGAAGAGGCGGAAAATTCGCCCCTGGCCAGGCGCCTGTTCGGGCTCGATGGCGTGCAGGGGGTTTTTCTCGGTTCCGATTTCATTTCCGTCACCAAGAGCGAGGATGCCAGCTGGGCGGAGTTGAAACCGGCCATCCTCGGCCTCATCATGGAGCATTACCTCTCCGGCGAACCGGCCATCGAGGGCGAGGCGGCACAGGCCAGCGAGTTCTTCGATGAAAAGGACGCCAAGGTGGTCTCCGAGATCAAGGAGCTGCTGGAGACCCGCGTGCGCCCCGCCGTGGCCCAGGATGGCGGCGACATCGTCTTCCAGGGCTTCAAGGATGGCGTCGTCTATCTGCAGATGGTGGGCGCATGCTCCGGCTGCCCCTCGGCCACGGCCACCCTCAAGCAGGGGGTGGAGAACCTGCTGAAGCATTTCGTGCCGCAGGTGCAGGAGGTGCAGGAGGTGCAGATGCCCGGCGGCGGCTCCTGCGGCATCTGAGGCGCGGCCCGAAAGGCGCCCGCGGCCCCCTCAAGGCGGGCAAATGAAAGGGTTTGCGGCGGGCTTGCCTCCCTTGCCTGAGAGAGGGGAGATTTGCGGGCTCTGGATTGCCGGATCGTTGCGGAATTGGCGGTGCGGGCGGATTTGCGCCGGATGGCGATGAGCGGCTGTGGACAACAGAGGGAAAGAGACGGATCATGACCTGGGATGCTTGCGGAAAACCGGTTCCGGAGGAGGCCTTGCGGCAGATTTTTCTCGATGCGCGCACCTTCAACGGCTGGCTGGATGAGCCGGTTTCGCAAGAGTGCCTGCGCCAGATCGTCGATCTGATGAAAATGGCCCCCACGTCGGCCAATTGTCAGCCCATCCGCATCCGCTTTCTGGTCTCGCAGGAGGCCAAGATGCGCCTGAAGCCCTATCTGATGGAAGGCAATGTGGACAAGACCATGGCCGCTCCGGTGGTCGCCATCCTGGCCCACGATCTGGAGTTCTACCAGCGTCTGCCGCGCTATTTTCCCCATACCGATGCCAGGAGCTGGTTCGAGGGCAATCCGGCGCTGATCGAGGAGACGGCCTTTCGCAATGGCACCTTGCAGGCGGCCTATTTCCTGCTCGCCGCGCGCGCCCTGGGGCTCGACTGCGGGCCCATGTCGGGCTTTGATGCCGATGGGGTGAACGAGGCGTTCTTCTCCGGAACACCATTGAGGGTCAACTTTCTGTGCGCCCTGGGCCATGGCGATCCGGAGAGCCTCTTTCCGCGCAGCCCGCGCCCGGCGTTTGACGAAATCGCCGAAATCCTCTGACCTCACCGGGAGGCCTTCATGCTCATTCTCGCCCTGGATACCTGCCTGCAGGCCTGCTCGGTGGCCCTGTGCGACCGCGCCAGCGGCGAGGTGCTGGCCCACCGCCACGAGATCATGGAGCG
>JALSNA010000366.1 GCA_026987255.1 Hyphomicrobiales bacterium
GGCCAGGGTCGTGCCCAGGATGACCGGGGCCAGGGCAATGGTCAGGGTGCGCGGGCGCATGGCCATGAGCCACAGCCGCGCCCCTTCCCCGGCCCGGCGCATGCTGGCCTGCAAGGCATTCATGCCGCGCCCTCCATGTCCTGGACAGCGGCGCGCTCTTCAGCGCCCAGGTGGCGCGGCAGGGCCTTCGCCTTGCGCGCATGATGAATTGCCGCAATGCCGAAGGAGAGATTGCGCCAGCGCACATCGGAAAAGCCCGCATAGCGCATCTTGTCCGTCAGCGCCTTCTGGCCGGGAAAGCGGCGGATGGATTCGATCAGGTAGCGGTAGGCCGAAGGCTCGCCCGCCACCATGGCCCCAAGGCGCGGAATGACCAGAAAGGAATAGAGATCGTAAAAGGGCTTCAGCCACCATTGCGGGCGCGAGAACTCCAGGCAATAGAAGCGCCCGCCGGGCTTGAGCACCCGCAGGGCCTCCCGCAGGGCGGCATCCGGATCGGACATGTTGCGCAGGCCAAAGGCTATGGTCAGCACATCCACCGCATCATCGCCAAAGGGCAGCCGCTCGCCCTCCGCCGCCACCCAGGCAAGCGCCCCGGCGCATCGCGGATGGGCCTTGCGCCCTGCCTTCATCATCTCCACGGAAGCATCCACCACAACCACCTTGCCATTCCCCGGACGGCGCGCCACGAGCCGCGCCACATCGCCCGTGCCCCCGGCCAGATCGATGATCAGCCCGCCGGAGCCGCCCTGGGCGATCATGCGCGCCAGGGTGCGCTTCCACAGCCGGTGGATGCCGAAGCTCATCAGATCGTTCATCAGGTCATAGCGGCCGGCTATGGCGTCGAACAGCGCCCGGATGCGCGCCCGGCGCTCATTGGTGTCCACTTCCTGGAATCCGAAGCTGTGTTTCAAGTCGTCCGTCATGCCTTCAGTCCATATACGCCCGCGTCCCTTTTGCCAATTGCCCGGCAAGGGAAAGCAGGCGCAAAAGGCGCTGAACTTGACCAGGATCAAGCAAGCGCCCCGCCTTCCCGCAAGATGGAAAGCGGCAAATGTTGCCAAAAAGTCACACGGTTTCGAAAATGCGGCCGGAATGTGATTTTCCCACTCCTTGACTCTTGCCTCATGCGCAAGGCTCTGTCTGAATGCGTCAGATTGACACGACGTTGAGGGATTCGCCTCTTCTTGCGGGGCGAAATGGAGAGGGGAGAGGATGAATATGGCTGTTCGTGCAAAGGGCTTGATCGCCGCCGTGGCTCTCCTGGCATTGAGTGGCGCGGCAGGCAGCGCCCTGGCCGGAGGCTTCGAGATTCATGAACAATCGGCCGAGTTCCAGGGCATGTCCTTTGCCGGCGCGGCCGCAGGCGGCATGGGGCTTTCCTCCATGTTCTGGAATCCTGCCACGGTGACCGGCCACAGCGGCTGGAAGTCGGATTACAACGCCACCCTCATAGCTCCCTATTCCAGGGGCAAGAACCAGACGACCGCGGGCGGCATCCCCGCTGGGCTGGCCGGGTTCAGCGCCTCTTCCGGCAACATCGGCAAGCTGGCGCTCGTCCCGGCCTCCTATGATTCCTACCAGGTCAACGACATGTTCTGGGTTGGCCTGGCCATCAACTCGCCCTTCGGCATGATGACCAGGAATGACGGCAATTCCCTGGGTGCGCTCTATGGCTACAAGTCGAAGATTTTCACCTTCGACATCAACCCCATGGCGGGTGTGAAGCTCAATGACATGATCTCGCTGGGCTTCGGCCTGCAGGTCAATTACATGAAGGGCAACCTGACCACTGCCAAAAACAATCTCATCACCTCGAAAATCAAGGGCGACGACTGGGGCCTGGGCTTCACCCTCGGCTTGACCCTGACCCCGACGGAGACCACCACCATCGGCATCGGCTACCGCTCGCGCATCAAGCACAAGCTCAAGGGCAATTTCTATTATCAACCCACCGGCACGACCGGTCCGGCCACCGTCAAGCACACCCTGCCCGACATGCTGACCGTCTCCCTGCGCCAGCAGCTCACCCCTGATCTGGCGCTCCTGGGCTCCGTGCAATGGACCAACTGGAGCCTGTTCAAGGTCTTCGACATCGAATCCACTCCGGTCAACCCCCCCGCCGAAGCCTACAAATGGAAAGACGCCTGGCTGTTTTCCATCGGCGGCGAATACAGGTATTCCGATGCCCTCACCCTGCGCGCCGGTTATGCCTATGAAAAGAGCCCGGTGCCGGATGCCACCCGTGGCGTACGCGTGCCCGACAACGACCGCCACTGGCTTTCCGTCGGCGCATCCTACGTGGCCAACGACTGGCTGACACTCCATGCCGGATACAGCCACCTCTTCGTCAAGAAGGCCCCGGTCAATATCGCAGCAGGTGGCGGCCGTCCCGGCCTGAAGACCACCTACAAGGGCAATGTGAACATCTTCGCCGTCTCCGCCACCGTCGATCCGGCGAAACTGTTTGCGGCACATTGAAGGCGCCACGCGAATGAGGGGAAGCTGGGGGGCTTCCTTGTCGAGGGGTCCGGCCTGAAAGCCGGGCCCCTTGCTCTTTGCAGGCCGGCTCAAAACCCCTAGAATCAAAGAGTCTGGAAAGATTGCCGTGATTCCCCTGAGTGGAGGTCCGCCATGTCCACATCTGCCGCCATCCCCGAGGATCTGTGGTCGCTCGATTTCGACCAGCTGCCGCAGGAGATTGCCGCGCTCGCCTTCCCCCATGGCCCCGGCTATGCCTATGGCACGCGACTGAAGCGCAAGCCCTACGAGCGCCAGCTCAAGGCCCTGCAGATCGAACTGGTCAAGCTGCAAAAATGGGTGCGCGAAACCGGCCGCCGCATCGTTCTGGTCTTCGAGGGCCGCGATGCGGCCGGCAAGGGCGGCACCATCAAGCGTTTCACCTGGCACATGAACCCGCGCGCCGCCCGCGTCGTCGCCCTGCCCAAGCCCTCCGATACCGAGCGCGGCCAGTGGTATTTCCAGCGCTACGTGGCTCACATGCCCACCCGCGGCGAGATCGTCTTCTTCGATCGCTCCTGGTACAACCGCGCCGGGGTGGAACGCGTCATGGGCTTTTGCGAAAAGCGCCAGTGGGAGGCCTTCTTCGACGAGGCCCCGCGCTTCGAGGCCATGCTGCGCCGCGACGGCATCGAATTGTTCAAGTTCTGGCTCACCGTAAGCCGCGCCGAGCAGCTCAAGCGCTTCTACGAGCGCAAGAACGACATCCTGAAAAGCTGGAAACTCTCGCCCATCGACCATGCCGCCGTCGGCAAGTGGCATGATTATACGCAGGCCATCGCCGATATCTTCCGCCACACGGACACACCGGAAAATCCCTGGACGGTCATCGATTCCAACGACCAGCGCCGCGCCCGCCTGGAGGCCATCCGCGTGGTGCTCAAGGCCTTCGATTATGACGGCAAGGACGATTCCGCCATCGGCCAGGTGGATGAAAAACTGGTCTTCTCCGGCGCCGATTGGCCATCTTTATCAACTGTCTGAAGATCATTCCCCCCTGCCAACCACCCGTAGTGTCCCATGGCCTGGGTGGTTGGCAGGGGGTGAGGATGGACGCGCAGGTGTTTTTGGAAACTCCCGATTGGCTCAGGCGCAATCATTCCATCTTGTGAAATCGGGCCGCAAGGCGCGGCCTTCGTCCTTCCCTTTGATCTGAATCATACCGCCTGGCATCTTTTGCCTTTATGTCATGACCAGGCCGTTCTCACCCGTTCAAGGAGTGATGACTCATGTTCCGGCACAAGATATTGCCAGTTTCGCTTCTCGCCTCGGCCCTGCTCTTTCCGGCTTTGGCCAGCGCCAGCGCCGCGCAGGATGCTCCCGCGGCGGCCAAGGGCAAGGGCTTCGTCAGCCTGCGCCAGCTGAAAAGCCTCTCCACCACCGCCGATCATTCCAGGTTCAAGGAGCTGCAAGGCCCCTTCACATCCGGCCCGCAGGTCACCAGGGCCTGCCTGAGTTGCCACAACAAGGCCGGCCGGCAATTGCGCGACAAGGTGCACTGGACCTGGCATTACACCAATCCGGTGACCGGCCAGAAGCTGGGCAAGGCCGTCATGGTCAACAATTATTGCATCAGCGCCCGTGGCAACGAGGGCATCTGCGCCAAGTGCCATGCCGGTTTCGGCCGCTCTTCGCCCGATTACGATCTGGACAAGCTGGAAAACATCGATTGCCTGGCCTGTCATGACGGCACCGGCACATACTTCAAGACCGTTGTCACCCCCGGCCACCCCAGGGTGCGCGCTCTTTTCACGCCCAAAAAGCCCGTGCCATGGACAAAGGCGGCCCAGAACATCGCCCTTCCCGGGCGCAAGAACTGCGGCAAGTGTCATTTCTTCGGCGGCGGCGGCGACAACGCCAAGCATGGCGATCTGTCCTCTGTCCTTTTCGACCCGCCGCGCGATGTCGACGTGCACATGAGCAGGAAGGGGGCGAACCTGGCCTGCATCGATTGCCATGTGGGATCGGGCCACAAGTGGGCCGGTTCGCGCTATGTGATGACCGTCGGCGATCCGGGCAAACGGGCGCCGGGCGCGCCGCGCGCCAAGGCCACCTGCACCAGCTGCCACACGCAGGCCCCCCACAAGAAGACCTCCATCATCGGCATCAAGCTCAATGGCCATGTGGACAAGGTGGCCTGCGAGACCTGCCATATTCCCGCCTTTGCCCGCGGCGGCGTGGCCACCAAGATTTTCTGGGACTGGAGCAAGGCCGGCAAGCTGAAGAACGGCAAGCCCTACAAGGAAGGCGGCTATACCCAGGGCAATGGCAAGGAGCGCGAGACCTACATGACCCTGGAGGGCAGCCTGAAATATGGCGAGAACATCCGCCCCACCTACCGCTGGTTCAACGGCGTCATGCGCTATGTCACCATAGCGACGAAGATCGATCCGTCCAGACCGGTGCAGATCAACAGCTTTTCCGGCAGCTATGACGATCCGGGCGCGCGCATCTATCCCTTCAAGCGGATGCAGACCATCCAGCCCTATGACAAGGGCAACAAGACCCTGGTCTATCCGCACCTGTGGGGCGATGACCCGGATGCCTTCTGGGGCAATTTCGACATGGGCCGCGCCGTCGCCCGCGGCATGAAGGATGCCGGGCGGCCCTATTCCGGGCAACTGGGCTATGTCCGCTCGCAATCCTGGTGGCCCATCAACCACATGGTGGCGCCGAAGGAAAAGGCCGTGCAATGTGATGAATGCCACACCCGCGACAATGGCCGCCTGGCCAATCTCGCCGGTTTCTACATGCCCGGCCGCGACCGCTGGTGGTGGCTGGATTTGCTCGGCTGGCTGGCCATTTTCGGCGCCATTGCGCTGGTCATCGTCCATGCCACCTTGCGCATCATCGCGGCGCGAAAGTCCACCCCGGTCAAGGAAGGGAAGGAGTGACACCATGGCTTTCGGAAAGAAAAAGGACAAGAAGCTCTGCGCCGAGGTGGTCATCTACACCCGTTATGAGCGCTTCTGGCACTGGTCGCAGGCCGCCTTGATTTTCATTCTGGCCTTCACCGGCATGAACATCCATGGCGCCTGGCATGCCATGCCCATGGGGCTGGCGGTCATCATCCACGATTCGGCCGCCATCGCCCTCATGACCCTGTGGATCTTCACCGCCTTTTGGAACTTCACCACCGGCAACTGGAAGCAGTTCCTGCCCTTCCTGCAGGTGCATCCCGAGGATGGCCGCTTCGTCACCGGCGTCAAGATCTTCCTGGGCCGGCTGTGGGCCGTCATCCGCTTCTATGCCTGGGGCATTCTCAAAGGCGAGCCGCACCCTTACAAGAAGACCCTGCAGCGCAAGCAAAACCCCCTGCAGGCCCTGGCCTATCTGACTTTCATGGTCATCATCGGCCCGGCCCTGTGGGCCTCCGGTCTGGCCTACCTGCTCTACGACCTGTGGAACGATTTCGCATCGGCCCAGAGCTGGCTGCAGATTGCGGTCTTCATTCACACCGCGGCCGCCTTCGCCATGATCGCCTTCATCATCGTCCACGTCTACATGACCACCACCGGCAAGACGGTCTTCCATTACATCAAGGGCATGATCACCGGCGTGGAGGAGGTGGAGCTCTCCGAGATCGAAAAGGAGTATCTGGAAACCCACGCCCCCGACCTCATCAAGGACGAGAACGCCACCTGCTGAAACGGCGGCCTCTTTCCCGTCCCCTCAGGGCAGGTCGGTGCGGCGGAAGATCAAGAAACCGATGCCGGCCAGAACGAATCCCAGGATCAGCGGATAGAGCAAGGCATAGGCCATGAAGCCGTGCTCGCCGAAATTGTCCAGGATGATATAGGCCGAAGGCCCCAGCAGGATGAGCTGGGTGTCGAACAGCATCATCGCGCCGATGCGGAACACCTCCAGAGGATTGGCCAGGGCCAGCCCCACCACCACCGGCGCCGGCGTCTGGAACTGGATCAGCAGCCCGATCAGGATGAGATCGAGGAACATCAGCATCACCAGCCACAGGAAAAAGGCCATGGTCTGGGCAAAATCGGAGTTGCGCGACAGCGACGAGATCAGAAAGCCGATCCCCAGGAAACAGAACGACAGCGACACCAGAAGCGCCGAATACCAGGCGAAATCGCGCCACGGGATCTCCTCCGCCCCCATGGGGATGCCCACCAGCAGGGAGATGCCCATGGCCAGGAAAACCGGCAAAAAGACCACCACGAAGCGCCCCGCGAAGCGGCCCCAATACCAGCTCGACAGCGACACCGGCAGCGACAGCATGTATTCATAGACTCCCGCCTCGCGATCCCCCGCCAGCGAGCGCACCGTGGAGAGCAGCACGAAGATGGGCAGGATGGCCATGCACAGCTGGATATAGGTCACCAGCATGCGCGACAGGCCGGTAAAGCCCATGACCCGCGATTCGGTCAGCCCGAAGATGAACAGCGTGGCGATCAGCCCGCCGAACACCAGGGCATAGAGCGCAAACCATTTGGAGCGCACGGACTCGGAAATGTCCAGCCGCGCCGTCTGCCAGAATGAATACATCTACTTGCCGCTTTCCTTTTTCGCGCCATCTGGCGCGCCGCCATCCTTCAGGTCATCGCATTGACAACGCGAGCTCAAGCCGCGCGCGATGACCTTTTTCTTCATCTCCGCAAACCCGAGCGCGCCGGGAACCTTCTCCGGCACCGCCCCGAAACCGTAATCCATCGGCGTGGTCTTGCCCGGCACATACCAGGCCTTGCGCGCATCCAGCCAGGTCTTGCCATCGTTCATGTCCATCACCCAGAACTCCTTCGGCGCCTTGCCCGCCTTGCCCCAGTCCTGGCGGATCAGCCAGTGCACCGCATCGCCGATGTCGTCGAACTTGTGCAAGGAGCCATCCGGAGCGCGGATTTCCGCCGCAAAGCGCGGATCGGAGATGATCATGTTGCACATCTCGCAGACCTCGCGGTCGTAATGGATGGGCTCCGGCCCGCTTTTCGGCTTGCAGGCCGCAAGCGGCGCTGTCAGCACAGCGGCCAGGGAAAACAGCACGATACGGCGCGAGACTTCAGCCACGATCCGCCTCCCCTGCCCCGTCCTGCATGGAGAAACTGGCCAGAATGCCCGCATAGCGCGCCATCATGCCCAGGAAACGCAGCCGGTCCGGCCCGGCCACGATGCCCTTCCATTCCAGCCCCGATGCATCGGCCGTGAAGCCCCACTCGCCGATCGCCCTGGCGAAGGCCTCGTCGGGCCGCCGCAGGCGGATAAGGCAGGCCTGCTTCATGGCCGGATCGATATTGTCCTCCACCCGGTCGTCCAGCACCACCTTGCCGCGGTCCATCTCGATCACCCGGTTGACCAGCATGGCCACCTCCTCCAGGCGGTGCGAGGAGATGATCATGGATTTGTCCAGCCGCTCGGCCAGAAGCTCGAAGAGGATCTCGCGCGCCGCCGGATCGAGGTTGGCGGTGGGCTCGTCCATGATGATGGTCTGCGCATCGCGCCCCATGGCTATGGCGATCAGCAGCTTCTGCTTTTGCCCGCCGGAGAGCTTCATGAAGGGCCGGCGCGCCACCTCGCCGATGTCCAGCCCCAGCCGCGCGGCCACCTGGGCGATGCGCTCGTGGCTGGTGTGGCACAAGGAGGCGGCAAAGCCCACCAGCTCGCCCACCGGCATGCGCAATGGCGGTGGCATCTGCGGCACGAAGGCAATCTTCTGCAGCACCGTGGTGCGGTGCCCGCGCGGCGAGACGCCATCGATCAGCACCTCGCCCTCGAAGACATATTCGCCCAGGATGGAGCGGATCAGCGTCGTCTTGCCCGCGCCATTGGAGCCGATCAGCGCGATGCGGTCCCCCGGCTCGATGCGCAAGGACAGATCGTCAAGCACCCGCGTGCGCTTGAAGGTCTTGGTGACGTGTTTCAGCTCTATCATGCCGCCAGCTTTCGTTCCCATCCATTCAGCTGCTTGCGCCAG
>JALSNA010000367.1 GCA_026987255.1 Hyphomicrobiales bacterium
CCTAGGGTCAGGCCTTTGCGTAGCGTTGGCGCAGAATGTTTTTTTGCACCTTGCCCATGGCGTTGCGTGGCAGGGCATCGGTGAAGATGATGCGTTTGGGCTGCTTGAAGCGCGCCAGTGTGCCCTCCAGGGCGCAGAGGATGGCATCTTCATCCAGCCGCGCGCCTTTCTCCGGGGCGATGACGGCGCAGACGATCTCGCCCCATTCGGCATCGGGCAGGCCGATGATGGCCGATTCGGCCACCCCTTCGATGGCGTCGATGGCCGCTTCCACTTCCGCCGGATAGACGTTCAGCCCGCCGGTGATGACCAGATCCCTTGCGCGGCCAGAAATGTGCAGATAACCGCCGCTGTCGAAAAAGCCCAGATCGCCGGTGATGAACCAGCCATCGCGGAAGGCTTCGGCGGTTTTTTCCGGCTGTTGCCAATAGCCGGGAAAGACATTGGGGCCTTTTGCCTCGATCATGCCCGGCTCACCGGGCTCCACGGGCACGCCGGAGCGGGCACCGGTGATGCGCAGCGTGACCGAGGGCAGGGGCAGGCCGGCGGAGCCGGGCTTGCGCGGGCCATCCAGCGGATTTGAGGTCAGCATGCCGGTTTCGGTCAGGCCGTAGCGCTCGACGATGGCCTGTCCCGTGGCTGCAAGAAAGGCTGCGTGCAGGGCCGGGGAGAGGGGCGCGGAGCCGGAGATGAACAGGCGCATGCCGCGGGCGGCCCTTTTCAGCCCCCGCTGGCCGAGCAGGCGGGCATAGAAGGTGGGCACGCCCATCAGAACGGTTGCTTGCGGCATGGTCTTGACGATCTTTTTTGCCTTGAACCTTTCCAGCCACAGCAGACGGGCGGAGGCCAGAAGGGCGGTGTGGCAGGCGACGAAAAGGCCGTGGACGTGATAGATGGGCAGGGCGTGGATGAGCCGGTCATCGGGGGTAAAGCGCCAGATGTCCTTCAGATCGCGGGCATTGGACAACAGGTTCTCATGGGTGAGCACCGCGCCCTTGGAGCGGCCGGTGGTGCCGGAGGTATAGAGCATGGCGGCGGCATCGCCAGGGGCGCGCGGGACGGTGCGGAAGCTGTCGGGCTGGGTCATTTGCAGCATGAAGAGACTGCCGCGCCAATCGCCGCGCAGGGTGACCAGCCTTGCGCCCGCGCGGTCTGCCGCCCCGGCCAGATCCGCCTTGCGGTCAGGGTCGCAGACCACCACGGCGGGGCTGGCATCGGCAATGAACCAGGCCACCTCGGCGGGGGTGTAGGCGCTGTTCAGCGGCTGAAAGACGAAACCGCCGCGCAGGCAGGCGAGATAAAGGGCGAAGGCCTCGGGGCTCTTGTCCACCTGGACGGTGATGCGGTCACCCGGCCTGGCGCCCAGCCGCGACAGGGCGCGGGCAAAGCGCCCGGCCATCTTGTGCATGTCCGCGAAGGTGAAGCGGCGGGGCTTTTTCTCCACCGTTTCGATGAAGACCGCGGTGCTGTCCCGGCGGCCCTCCATGAGGGCGTCATAGAGATGATTGGACATGGAAAACCTGTGGATGATCCTGTGGACAAGATGTGAATGACCCTTCCCGGCGCGGGGTTTATGGGTCTACGCCCCAGAGACTCCCAAGGGGCAAAGGGCAGCCTTTGTCATTTCTCCCGGCCTGTCAAGGATGGCCGTGGGCGGATGCGCTATGCCGCCTGGCCTTGAGCGGGCCGGAAACCGGCATTGCGCGATGGCGGCCTTCGCGGCTTCAGTTGCCATCGGAGGCCTTGTCGAGAATGACATCGAGGGCGCGGGTGGGCAGAAGGCGGCGGGCGGCGGCCATGACGTGGGTGGGGATGGTGACGTGATAGCGCGCCTTGGGGCGGGGGCTTTCCAGGGCGTGGACGAGTTTTTTCAGCACCGCCTCGGGCGGCAGCTTGAAGCGGTTGGGCCTGCTTTCCCCGGCCAGGCGCT
>JALSNA010000368.1 GCA_026987255.1 Hyphomicrobiales bacterium
CGGCCCGCGCCCCCGCTTAGGCCGCCCAGGATTATACGCAAGGTGGTTGGGCGGGGGCACGGGCCTCTTCGGGTTGGTGGATCGCGGTCAGGAGGTCAGGAGCGTTCTTGCAGGTGATCGGCCAGGCCCTGGGCGGCGTCGCGCAGCAGGGCCAGGACATGGGCGAAGCCTTCCTCGCCGCCGTAATAGGGATCGGGGACTTCCCTTTCCTCGTGATGACGGGCAAAATCGAGGAACAATCGCACCTTGTGGGCATGCCGTGGTCCGGCCAGCCTTTTCAGGCTGTGCAGATTGTCCTGGTCCATGGCCAGGACGAGATCGAAATCCGCCATGTCGGCGGCATTGGCCTGACGGCCACGCAAATGGGAAATGTCCACCCCGGCGGAGGCGGCAGCGGACACGGCGCGCGGATCCGGAGCCTCATCCACGTGCCATGCGCTGGTGCCGGCCGAGTCGATCTCCACATGGAGATTGCGCTTTTCGGCCTCGGCGCGAAAAATGCCCTCGGCCATGGGCGAGCGGCAGATGTTGCCCAGACAGACAAAAAGAATGCGCATTTTTACCCTGACGAAAAATTAAATGAGAAAGGATTGCAATTGCTATATACTGCTCCGCAGGCAAAGGCCAGCGGTTGAAACTGTCTTCTCCCATGGCCATATTGAGCTGGATTTTCTGGCGCTCCGGAAACGGGGCGCAAGCGGCAGCTGAACCCGATTTGAAAAGAGGGACGACATGAGAGACTATGGAATGAGAACCACGGCCCGCACGGCCGCCCGCGCCGGGATCGACGAGGGTCTGCGCGCCTACATGCTGCGGGTCTACAACTACATGGCCCTCGGCGTGGCCTGGACGGCCATCGTGACCTTGTTCATGAGCGCCAATCCGCAGCTCATGGCGACCGTCGCCCTGGGGCCGATGAAGTGGGTGCTGTTCTTCGGCGTGCTCGGCCTTGGCTGGTTCGCGCCGCGGCTGATCTTCTCCGGCAGCGCAGCCACCGCCTACCTCGCCTACGGGGCCTATGCCACCTTGTGGGGGCTGCTCATCTCGCCGATGATCGCCTACTACATGCACATGGACGGCGGAATCTTGATCTTCCGCGCCCTTCTGATCACCTCCATCACCTTTGGCGCCACGTCGCTGGCGGGGTATGTCACCAAGAAGGATCTCTCCGGTTTCGCCGGTTTCTTCATGATGGCGAGCATCGGCCTCATTGTGGCCATCGTGGTCAACGCCATCTTCTTCCAGTCCACCATGGCCAGCCTGATCACCTCGGTGCTGGTGGTTCTGCTGTTCTCCGGCATCACCGCCTGGGAAACGCAGCAGATCAAGGCCATGTATGTGGCCGGTGACATGGCGCAGGCGGCGCGCTCCAAGGCCATCTTCGGCGCCTTCATGCTCTATGGCAGCTTCATCACCCTGTTCATCCACATCCTCAACATCCTGGGGATCATGAGCAACGACTGAAAGCTGAAGAGCAGGCGAATCACCTGCCAAGAGACGGCAAAGAGGGCTGCCGGCCCTCTGGCCGATGCAAACCGGAAGCCCGCAAGGCATGCGCGCGCATCCTTGCGGGCTTTTTCGCGTCTTTGTTGAAGCGCCACAAAAAGGCCGCGTTTTTTCCACGCATCGCCCAAATCCGCCCCTTTTTGCGCCGCAAGCCCATATGAATATATCCATGTTGCCTCTTCGGCCCGGGTTTGACGGCGAGAGGAACGCACTGGAATCAATCAAGCCCCCCAGCCCCATTCCAGGGTGTTCCGTTTTATCTCCTGAAGACCCGGGCCGATTTTTTTGCGCTGAAGTGCGTCGCACCGGCCCGCGCCCCCTCCCAACCACCCAGGATTGTGGCAAGGCGGTTGGGAGGGGACACGGGCCTCTTTTTGCGCTGAAGTGCGTCGTTCCGGCCCGCTCTCCCTC
>JALSNA010000369.1 GCA_026987255.1 Hyphomicrobiales bacterium
AAGGTCTCCGGCGAGGGCGAAGCGGACAGATGGGAAATCTTCACCCACGGCGGGCGCGAGCCCACCGGCATCGACGCCATCGGCTATGCCCGCGAGGTCACCGCCCTGGGGGCGGGGGAAATCCTGCTCACCTCCATGGACCGCGACGGCACCGGCATGGGCTTCGACATCGCCCTGACGCGGGCCATCGCCGATGCCGTGCCCATTCCGGTCATCGCCTCGGGCGGGGTGGGCAATCTCGATCACATGGTGGAAGGCATCCTGGAGGGCCACGCCACGGCGGTGCTGGCGGCCTCCATCTTCCACTTCGGCACCTATTCGATCCCCGAAACCAAGGCCTACATGGCCGCCCATGGCGTGCCCATGCGCCTTGATGGAGTGACAAGCTGATGACCGCAAACCGGCTCGATGTGCTCGATGCGCTGATCGAGGAACTGCAGGCGCGCCGCAAGGCCTCGCCGAAGAAATCCTATACCGCCAAGCTGCTCTCGCAGGGCCGCCACAAGGTGGCCAAGAAGCTGGGCGAGGAGGGGGTGGAGCTGGCCCTGGCCATCGTCGATGGCGACAAGGCGCATGTGACGGCGGAGGCCGCCGATGTGCTCTATCACTTCCTGGTGGCGCTCATGGCCCGCAAGGTGCCCGTGGCCGATGTCATGGAGGAGCTGGAGCGGCGTTTCGCCATGTCCGGCCTGGAGGAAAAGGCGGCGCGCAAGGCCAGCTGAGAGCGGCCCAAAGGCAGGCTTTTTGGGGACGAGCACATGGCGAGCAGCGATCCGGCGCAGAACCTGGACGATCTGTCCCCCTACCGGCGCTTTACCCGCGAGCAATGGGCGGCCCTGCGCGCCGATACGCCGCTGACATTGAGCGCCGATGACCTGGAGGAGGTGCGCGGGCTCAACGTGCGGCTCGACCTGGAAGAGATCGAGGCCATCTACCTGCCGCTTTCAAGGCTGCTCAATCTGCATGTGGCGGCCTCCCAGACACTTTATGGCGCGCGCCGCGAGTTCCTCGGCGGCAATGGCCGCAAGACCCCCTTCATCATCGGCATCGCCGGTTCGGTGGCGGTGGGCAAGTCCACCACGGCGCGCATTCTCACCCGCCTTTTGTCGCGCTGGCCCAACCATCCGCACGTGGCCCTGCTGCCCACCGACGGATTTTTGCTGCCCAACGCCGTTCTGGAGCGCGAGGGGCTGATGGGCCGCAAGGGTTTTCCCGAATCCTACGACCTGCCGCGCCTGTTGCATTTCCTGGCCGATGTCAAGGCCGGGCGCGGGGCGGTCGAGGCGCCGGTCTATGACCATCTGACCTATGACGTCGTGGCCGGCAAGACCATCACCATCGAGCAGCCGGACATCCTGCTGGTGGAGGGGCTGAACGTCTTGCAGACGGGCAGATTGCCCAAGGATGGCGCGGCCATTCCCTTCGTGTCGGATTATTTCGACTTTTCCATCTATATCGATGCCGATGAGGAGGTGCTGCGGCGCTGGTATGTGGAGCGCTTCTTCTCCCTGCGCGAGACGGCCTTTCAGGATCCGCGCTCCTATTTCCATCGCTACGCCAGCCTGTCGGACGCCCAGACGGAGGAGATCGCCAACCAGATCTGGGAGGCCATCAACCTGGTCAACCTGCGCGAGAACATCCTGCCCACCCGCCAGCGCGCCGATCTCATCCTCCACAAGGGCCCCCGCCACCGCACCGGATACGTGGACTTGCGCAAGATCTGATGGCCGCATGACAGGCCACCGGAGCATGGGCTGCGCAAGGGAGCTGCACAGGCCTTTGGGCATTAGTCGGACGTGAAGAAAAGTTTTCCAGCCTGCCTGGCAGGCTGGAAATACTTTTCTTCAGGAAAAACAAGGCGTCCTGCTGACTTGGGGCGGCCCGGCGTCAGCAGGACATCATTTTTGGCCC
>JALSNA010000370.1 GCA_026987255.1 Hyphomicrobiales bacterium
GGTGCTCATGCCGGCCCGGCCCTTGCCGCCGCGCCTTTGCGCCCGGTAGACCGACAGGGGCACGCGCTTGATGTATCCGGCATGGGAGACGGTGACCACCATGTCCTCGCGGGCGATCAGGTCCTCATCGTCCACGTCGCCCACGTAATCGGCGATCTCGGTGCGCCGTGCATCGGCAAACTGCTCCTTCACCTCGTCCAGCTCGCTGGCGATGATCTCCATGACCCGGGCGCGCGAGCGCAGGATGTCGAGATAATCGGCAATCTCGCCTGCCAGCTTCTCGAGCTGCCCGGCGATCTCCTCGCGCCCCAGGGCGGTGAGCCTGTGCAGGCGCAGATCGAGGATGGCGCGCGCCTGCACCTCGGTGAGGCGGCAGGTCTCGTCGTCGTTGATGATGACGCGCGGATCGGCGATCAGGCGGATATAGGGCAGCATCTCGCGGGCCGGCCAGTCGCGCGCCATGAGCTGCTCGCGGGCGGTGGCCGGATTGGGGGCGGAGCGGATCAGCCTGATGACCTCGTCGATATTGGCCACCGCGATGGCCAGGCCGACCAGCACGTGGGCCTTGTCGCGCGCCCTGGCCAGCAGATAGCGGGTGCGGCGGGTGACCACCTGCTCGCGGAAGGTGACGAAGGCTTGCAGGATCTGCTTGAGATCGAGCAGCTCCGGCTTGCCGCCGTTGAGCGCCACGTTGTTGATGCCGAAGGTGGTCTGCAGCTGGGAATACTTGTAGAGCTGGTTGAGCACCACGTCGGCATTGGCGTCGCGCTTCAGTTCGATGACCACGCGCATGCCGTGGCGGTCGGATTCGTCGCGGATGTCGGAAATGCCCTCGATGCGCTTTTCGCGCACCAGAAGGGCGATCTTCTCGATCATCGCCGCCTTGTTCACCTGGTAGGGAATCTCGGTGACGATGAGGGCGAAGCGGTCCTTGCGGATCTCCTCCACCTCCACGCGGCCGCGCATGACCACCGAGCCGCGCCCGGTGTGATAGGCGCAGATGATGCCCTTGCGGCCCAGGATGATGCCGCCGGTGGGGAAATCCGGCCCCGGCAGATGGGTGATCAGCTCGTCGATGGAAATGTCCGGGTTCGCGATCAGCGCCTTGGTGGCGTCGATGACCTCGCCCAGATTGTGCGGCGCCATGTTGGTGGCCATGCCCACGGCGATGCCGCCGGCGCCATTGACGAGCAGGTTGGGAAAGCGGGCGGGGAGGACCACCGGCTCGGTCTCGGAGCCGTCGTAGTTGTCCTGGAAATCCACCGTGTCCTTGCCGATGTCCTCCAGCAGATATTGAGACGGCTTGCCCAGGCGCACTTCCGTGTAGCGCATGGCGGCGGGCGGGTCGCCATCGATGGAGCCGAAGTTGCCCTGCCCGTCGAGAAGCGGCAGGCGCAGGGAGAAATCCTGCGCCATGCGCACCAGGGCGTCATAGATGGCCTGGTCGCCATGGGGGTGGTATTTACCCAT
Organism: Hyphomicrobiales bacterium; assembly: GCA_026987255.1. Classification (GTDB taxonomy): domain Bacteria; phylum Pseudomonadota; class Alphaproteobacteria; order Rhizobiales; family Aestuariivirgaceae; genus Thermopetrobacter. Next base: position 1,471 of record JALSNA010000370.1, read on the forward strand.
GACATCGCCGACCACGCGGGCGCTCTTGCGGTAGGGCTTGTTCCACAGATAGCCGTTTTCATACATCGAGTAGAGAATGCGCCGGTGCACGGGCTTGAGCCCGTCGCGCACGTCCGGCAGGGCGCGCGAGACGATCACGCTCATGGCGTAATCGAGATAGGAGCGGCGCATTTCCTCTTCGATGGAAATGGGCTGGATGTTTTCCTCACCGGGCCCGCCGGGCGGTGTCTGACTGTGTTCGCTCAATGGATAAACTTTCCAGAAATTGTCACTTGCGTGCGCCGCCGCATCCGCCATACGCAGACGTGGCGCACTGCCCCCTGGCGGATGGAATCACCCACCGTCCCAAGATTGATGAGAAGACTAGCAAATCCCCCTGCCAGGGGCAATTTCCCGTAACCCGAAAACCAGGGGAATCGCATTTGGGAAAATGATTCA
>JALSNA010000371.1 GCA_026987255.1 Hyphomicrobiales bacterium
GCAAGCCTATATAAGGCAGCGCAAAAGCCGCGCCCGCACCTGGTCCGGGGCCGCGGCCTTTTGCCTTTTGACCCGGCAACCATCAAGCAACCATCAAAACTCGAGGAACACCGCCATGACCGAGCGCACGCTCTCCATCATCAAGCCCGATGCCACCCGCCGCAATCTCGTCGGCAAGATCTGCGCCAAGCTGGAAGAGGCCGGCCTGCGCATCGTCGCCCAAAAGCGGGTGCGCTGGACGCGCTATCAGGCCGAGCAGTTCTACGCCGTGCACAAGGAACGCCCCTTCTACGGCGAGCTGGTGGACTTCATGACCTCCGGCCCCATCGTCATCCAGGTATTGGAAGGCGAAAACGCCGTTGCCCGCAACCGTAAGATCATGGGCGCGACCAATCCGGCCGAGGCCGCCGAAGGCACCATCCGCAAGGAGTTCGCCGAGAGCCTGGAGGCCAACTCCGTCCATGGCTCCGACAGTCCCGAGAACGCCGCCAAGGAAATCGCCATGTGCTTCGACGGCTCCGAGATCGTCGGCTGAACACCCCATGACCCGCCCCGTCCGGCATCGGCTGCCGGACGGGATGGCGCCAATCAGGATATTGAGGAAATGCGCCAAACCATCGCCATCAAACCTTTGCTCGTAGCCATTGCCGCCATGGCCGCGGTGGTCACGGCCTCCAATTTCCTGGTGCAATATCCGGTGCAGGCGCGCTTGGGCGCGCTCGATCTCGCCGATCTGCTCACCTGGGGAGCCTTTACCTATCCGCTGGCCTTTCTGGTCACCGATCTGACCAACCGCAATTTCGGCCCCGCCATGGCCCGCAAGGTGGTCTATGCCGGATTCATTCTTGCCGTGGCCCTTTCCTGCCTGCTGGCCACGCCGCGCATCGCCATGGCCTCCGGCACGGCTTTCATCATCGCCCAGCTGCTCGACGTGGTCATTTTCAACCGCCTGCGCAGGCTGGTCTGGTGGATGCCGCCCCTGACCTCTTCGGTCATCGGCTCGCTTGTCGATACCACGGTGTTCTTCTCCTTGGCCTTTGCCGCCGCATTCGCCATCCTCGGCCCCAATGATCCCTTTGCCATCGAATCTTCCGGGCTGTTCGGCGTGCTGTCCCTTCAGGCCCCGCGCTGGGTTTCCTGGGCCCTGGGCGATCTGAGCGTGAAGCTGCTCATGGCGCTTGTGCTGCTGGCCCCCTATGGTCTGCTGCGCCACCTGATCGCGCAGATGCTCGCCCCGGCCGCCGGGGCAGCCGGGCGCTGATCACCCATCCCGCCAGCAGCCATCAACGTCAAAAGAGCGACGCGGCCCGCAAGGTGGCAGCGCCCGCCGCCTTTTCCGGCTCTAGCGTGTCGGCAGCATCCTGCCCGTCCCGGTTGGCCGCCCGTGGCTCATCGGTGTGCCGCCGGGCGCCACTGTCCCCCACCAGCAGGCATTCGGCCACCTTGACACCCTTGCCGCGCAACGCCCCGCACAAACTCTCTGCCAGCCCGGCATCCTTTTGCCCGGCCACTGCCAGGACCGCACCGCACAGGGGCAGCACCGTGCCTTTCGGATCGGCCGGAAAGCGGGTTTCGCCCTCGTTGAGCAAGATGACGTCATAGGTCTCGCCCATGGCCGCCAGCACCGCCTCCATGACCGGCGAGCCCAGCTTGCCGGCCGCCTCATCCGCCATGCTGCCGGCATGGATGATGTGCAACGGAGAAACGATGTCGCGCTTGATGATATCCACAAACCCCGCCTGCCCGTTCAACAGATCGGAAAGCCCCTTGCCCGCCTGTGTCCCTGCCGCCAGATCCAGGGTTTTTCCGCCCATGTCCGCATCGGCGACAATCACCCGCGCGCCCCGCGAGGCCAGAATGCGCCCCGCCGCGAGAGCCGCCGTGGCCGCATCTGCCGCGGCTCCGCCCAGGGCGGCGAAGGCAAATCTCTTCACACCGGCCCGGCCATTCATGTCGTCCACCCATTCTGCCACCGCCCCGGCCGCCTTGGCGTAAGGCACATGAGGCGCGGAGAGGGCCGTCAGGGCAAAGGATTTGGCCACCATCTTTTGCGGCAGGGCAGGCAGCAGCGGCAGGCTCTTTCCCGCCACGGCATTTTCGCCGCCGCCCGCGGGCACTGCCACGAAATCGCCACCCTGCACGGAATTGCCGGCCACGGCACCCGGCGCAGCCGCTGGCCGCACCGGCGCCGAAGCAGCCTCCAGCGGCTGTGGCGCGGCTTGACCTGGCGCCGCAGGCTGCGGCATGGGCGCCACCGGCTGCGGCGCCGCCGCAACCGGAGCAGCCGGCTGAAGCGCTTGCGAACCACCCTGCCCCATGCGTGAAACCGCGCCCATGACCTCGGCCGCGAAGGCCGCGCCCAGCCCCAGAACCAGGCCGGCCAGGATGGCCAGGATCATGATCGGCCCCGGCTTGGGAAAGGAGGGCATGACCGGCACATCGGCCGGGGAGATGACATGGACCGTGTTCAGCTGGGCGATTTTCCTGTCACGCGCCACCGCGTCGTTGTAACGGACCAGGTAACTGTCCAGCAAGGCGCGCTTGCTCTTGGCCTGCAATTCCAGATCGCGCAGTTTCACCTCATCGAAGGAGGCGGTGGAAACCTTGGCCTTGAGCTTGGCGAAGGCGGCCCGCAAGGCGGCCTCGCGCGAGGCGGCGATCCTGGCCTGCTGCTCCAGGGAGGCGGCGATCTTGAGCGCTTCCGATTTGATCTGGCGCTTCAGCCCGGCCAGCTCCCGGCGCACCGCGCGCACCTTGGGGTGATTGTCCAGGTAGGTGGTGGAGAGCTCCGCCAGCCGCCTTTGCAGTTGTGACTGCTGCTCGCGCAGCCGCTGGATGAGGCGCGACTTGAGCACCTCCGCCGAGGCGTCCAGCGAGCCGGTCTTGCGCAGCATCTCGCGAATGGCCCGCGCCCGCGCCTGGGCATGGGAGCGCTCCGATGCGGCCTTGATGATCTGCGAACTGAGCTCGGAGAGTTCCTGGTTGCTCAGGCTCGACTGCGCGCCCTTGAACAGGCCCTTCTGGGCCCGGTACTGGCTGGCCTGTTTCTCGATGGTCTCCACCTCGCGGGTCAGCCGCGCGATCTGCTCCTTGAGCCAGTCGCGCGCCTCACCGGTCTTGCGCGCCTGCGAATCCTTGTAGACGGCGGCCAGCGTATTGACCACCGCCGCCGCCACCTGCGGATTGTGCGAGCCATACTCGATGACGATGATTTTCGATTGCGGAATATTGTAGACCTTCAGGCGCTTGTACCAGGTGGTCAGGGCCCTTTGCTCGATGCTCTGCCGCCTCGGATCCGGCGCAAATCCGAGCACGATCTTGAGCCGTCCGCCCAGGCCGATACCCCGTTTGAGTGCATCGAACTCGGCCGTTCCGGCCAGTTTCAGCCGCTTGATCACCTTCAGCGCCAGTGCGCGCGACTTGAGCACCGCCACCTGGCTTTTCAGCTCCCGGTCGGAAACCTGCCGCGCCTGTCCTGCGCCGGTGGCATTGACCCGCGTATAGGGCGAATCTTGGTATTTCAGCAGCAACTGCGCTTGCGCCGTATAAAGCGGCCTGGAAAGGAAAATGACCAGAAATCCGAAAGCCGCGAACAGCATGGTGGTGAGCGCGATCATCTTCCACCGCCGCCCGATGCCGCGCAAGACATCGGAAATGTTGATGGCATTGACCGCCGTGGGGGCCTGCTCTGTCATGGTGACCATATCCTGCTGGTTGCCGCCCCTTTGCGCCTGGGCATCAAGGGGCGCGCCTGCTGCATTGCTCCTGACACAATGACCAAGCATGGTAACCAATTGCTTAACGGCCCGAAGCATTCCTCGCTGGCGTTAATCCTTTGGAGAGATTCCCTTAACAGCCTGCTAACCATGTCTGTTTATCCTGCCTGGCAAGTTCACCACGGACGCAGGGCCCGCCGGCCCCGTCCAAATGCCCTTTGTCGCCGGGCCGTCCGGCACGCAGATCAACAGGTGTCCGTATGCGTTATGCCACCATCATTCTCGCAGGCCTGGCCCTGTCCGCCTGCACCACGGACTGGGAAAGCTCACCGCCCGATGCAGCTCCCGGCGGCGTGGGCATCATGGCCACCGGCTCGCTCATGGAAGGGCCAAAGGCCATATCCCCCGCCTCCCATGCCCCGGCGCGCAACGCCAGGGGCGTGGTGCCGCCATTCGGCGCCACCGGCGAGGCGGCCGCCTATGAATATCTGCATGGTTACCGCGTCGGCGCCGGAGACAGGCTGACCATCCGCGTCATGGGCCAGCCGGAGCTCACCGGCGCCTATGTGGTCGATCCCTCGGGAAACCTCTCCATGCCGCTGATCAATACCTTCCCGGTGGCCGGCATGACCATGAAGGGCATCGAGCGGACCATCACCGCCAAGCTGCGCAACGGCTATTTGCGCAATCCCTCCGTGTCCGTCCAGCCTGCCGCCCTGCGGCCAGTCTACATCCTGGGAGAAGTGAAGCGGGCCGGCAACTATCCCTACCAGCCGGGCATGACCGTGCAGACCGCCATTGCCATGGCGCGCGGCTATTCGGACCGCGCCGACATGAACAAGGTGCTCATCACCCGCCGCACCTCCCGGGGAACGAGCACCTACAAGGTGCCCGTCACCACCCAGATCTATCCTGGCGACATCATTTTCGTCCGCGAACGCTGGTTCTAGGCCATGAAAATCCTGCATGTCTTTCGCGCCCCCGCCGGTGGGCTGTTCCGCCATGTCCGCGATCTCGCCATGGAGCAGACAAGAGCCGGGCATGAGGTGGGCCTGATCTGTGATTCCACCAGCGGAGGCAAGATGGCGGATGAAACCTTGAAGACCCTTGCCCCACGTCTGGCATTGGGCATCGAACGGCTGCCCATGCCACGCCTGCCCGGCATGGGCGATCTGCACGCCCTGCGCGCCATTCGCGCCCGTGTGCGCGCCAGGGCACCGGACATCGTCCACGGCCATGGCGCAAAGGGCGGCCTTCATGCCCGCCTGAGCGCCCGCGCCGCCAATGCCCGCGCCGTCTATACGGCCCATGGCGGCTCCCTGCATTATTCCTGGAAATCCCCGCAAGGAGCCCTGTTTCTTGGCGCCGAGAGGCTGCTCCTGGCGCGCACCGATGGCCTGATCTTCGTGTGCGATTTCGAGCGCCGCGCCTTCGAAACCAAGATCGGCCAGGGCAAGTGTCCGCGCAAGGTCATTCACAATGGCCTCTCGAAAGAGGATTTTGCCGCCATCCCCCCGAACCCGGACGCCGCCGATCTGCTGTTCATCGGCGAGCTGCGCATGCTCAAGGGCGTCGATGTGCTCATCAAGGCCATCGCCCTGCTGAAAGACAGGGGCAAACAGGTCTGCGCAGTCATCGTTGGCGACGGGCCGGACCGCAAGGTCTTCGAAGAGCTGATCGCAAGGCATGGCCTGCAAAGGGCCATCACTATGCCCGGGGCCATGCCCGCCGCGCGGGCCTTTCCCCTTGGGCGCATCATGATCGTGCCTTCCAGGGCCGAATCCTTTCCCTATGTGGTGCTGGAAGCCCAGGCAGCGGCCAGGCCGCTCATCGCCTCGGATGTCGGCGGCATCGGTGAAATGTTGCCCGCCACGGCCATGATACCGCCCGATGACCCGGCCGCCCTCGCCGCGGCCGTGGAACGAGCCTTGGAGGATGATGGCATCTTTGCCAGGGCCAAAAGCCGCCAGAACGAGATACGGGACATCTTCAGCGCCCCCCGCATGGCGCAACAGACCCTGGCCTTCTACGACAGCCTTCTGTGAACCTCAGCCGCCGATGCGCGCCAGATCCGTCTCCAGACCGGCCAGCCTCAGCTTGGCGGCCAGAATCTCCGCATTGAACGGCTGGGCGATGCCATCGGCCGCCCCCTCCCAGATCATCCGGCCCAAGGCCTGTGAATCCAGCCGCTCGGCATAGACCAGCACGATGGCCCTGGAGGTTCTGGGCATGTTCCTGATGCGGCGCAGGACAATTGCGGCATCCTCCCCTTCCATCGTCTGGGGCAGAAAGATCACCTGGGGCGCATTGCGCCAGCAGTGTTGCAAGGCCTCATGCGCCCCGCTGGCGTGCAGGGCCGCAATGCCCTGCCTCTCCAGCAGCTGGCGCAGCTGCGCGCTCACCAGGGAGCGGCTTTCATCCGTGACGATCAGACACTGGACGGGACGCGTCTTGCCCTCGCGCGGCATGTTCCTGGCAGCAATCATGTCAATCACCTTCCGGTTGAATGGTTCACGTAACGCCCCGATAGGTTCGCCTCTATGCCTAGAGTCCTGCGCCTGAATCGTTAACGAGACGTTAACGCCTGAAAACAGCTTTTCCACAATGGCTTTTCTTCCATGTTTTCAATACATTATATCTCAATTCAGGATGCTTTTCCACACCCTGTGGATAACCTTTCGTTCTCTTTTTGATCTCATTTTTGCGCGACTCACCCGATTCCCTTTTGTTCTCTCCTCCGATTCCGCCCCGCCTGACGGCCAGTGCACCTGCGCCGCAATCGGATGAAAGGGCATCGAAGAGGCGGCAATTCCCCCTTCGGGCCATTGTGCGCCGCGCCGCCAGCGCATATAAGGTGGCCATGCTTTCATCTTTTGCCCCGCATTTCGCCGCCCCACACGGGCCCGCCATGCGTGATTTCAAGGAGGTCTCATGCGCTCCCTGCTGCTGGTTCCGGCCGATAACCCCAGGAAGATCCAGGCCGCGCGCGATTGCGCCGCCGATGTCATCGTGCTCGATCTGGAAGACACCGTTTCCTATGAGAACAAGCCCAGGGCCCGCCAGATCGTGCGCGAGATCCTCTCTGAAAAATCCGGCGGCGAACCTGCCCAGGAAATCATGGTGCGCGTCAATGCCCTGGACGAGGCCGAATTCAACGCCGACATGGTGGCCCTGCTGGACAATCCGCCCGCATCCTTCATGCTGCCCAAGGCGGAAGGGGCAGAATGCCTCAACCGCCTGGCCCGCCACGCCGGCCCGGTTCCGGTCATCGCCATTGCCGCGGAGACCCCAGGCGGTGTCCTCAAGCTGCCAACCTTCGCCGAGAACACCCCGGACAACCTGGCCGGCCTGACCTGGGGCGCAGAAGACCTCTCCGCCCAGCTGTGCGCCGCCACCAATCATGACGAACACGGCCACCTGACCGATCCTTACCGCTTCACCCGCTCCTTGTGCCTCATGGCCGCCCGCGCCGCCAATGTCGAGCCGATCGACACCGTCTATGTGAACTACGCCGATGAGGAAGGCCTGGCCAAAAGCTGCGCCGCCGCCTTCCGTGACGGCTTCACCGGCAAGCTGGCCATTCATCCCGCCCAGGTGGAGATCATCAACGCCGCCTTCACCCCCACTCAGGAACAGATAAGAAAGGCCCGCCGCGTCGTCGAGGCCTTTGCCCAAAAGCCCAATGCCGGCGTTGTTTCCGTCGATGGCCGCATGTTCGACCGTCCCAATCTGATCCGTGCCCAAAGGCTGCTGCGCAAGCTTCCGCGTTATGGCGTCTCCTGACCACCATGCCCTGCCTCTTCAAATCAGCGCCCGCCCTGCCCATATGAAAGGCATGACGACAGGCAATGTTTGAAAGGAGCAGCATGATGAAAGTGGAAACCACCACCCTGGACAAATCCACCTGGCAGGATGAGCTCATCCGCCTGTGGCGCAAGATGGACGGCAAGGATGTGCAGATCGAGGTCGATGCGCTCAATTTCGGCGATCAGATCGAGGCTGATTTCGTCCCCCTGAAAGGCCTCAGCTACGATCCCAAGGATGATGTCGTACAGGTCTGGACAGGTGAACTGGATCACCTGATCCAGCATCCGAAGAGCATCGAGCTCGCGGTCGAAGGAGGACGTCTGCTGAGCATCCATATCACCGATGCCGATGGCGAGGTTCATCTCATCAAGCCCGAATCCGCCGTTCTCGTCTGAGCAGGCGGCATTCCCTCCGGCATGAAAAAGGCCCCGGATGCGCTTGCAAAACATCCGGGGCCGCATGACTGAAGCATCAAGGCGCGATCAGGGGATCGTGAGGGTCAGGCAAGGGGTGCTGCCATCAGCGGGAAACCGCGCCCTGAGGTTCGTGGGGGGAACCTGCAATCCAGTCATGTCTTCTTCGTTCCCATGACAAGATGGCCCATTTCCCGGCTCGTGGCAAGACCTAATGAGCATTGATCACATAAATTTGTGCTAGGGTCAGGACTCATAAATTTGAACGGCATCTGCAGGATTCATGCTTCATCCCGGAGCCTTTTCGCCCTTGCCAATACCTTCAAGTATTGCCTGCGGACGAAAAGACACCGGGATTTTGTCTGAATCCTGCATCTGCCA
>JALSNA010000372.1 GCA_026987255.1 Hyphomicrobiales bacterium
TCAGACCCTTTGCACCATGACGTGGACGACGGGTTTCTTGCCCCATTCGGTGACGGCGGCGCGGCGCACGGCGCGGCGCACGGTGTCGATGACAGCCTCGTCGACGCGGCGGCGGGCGCGGCTCATGTCGTCGAGGGCGTCATCGGCGGCATCGAGCAGGATGTCCTCCATGACCTCGCCATCGGCGGCGAATTGCGGCAAGCCATCGGCAATGAGCTGGGCGGGGCCGCGCACATTGCCCTTGCCATCCAGCACCAGGCTCACCACGACGATGCCAACGAAGGACAGCCGCCGGCGGGCGCGCACGGGGCCGTCCCCGGCCGCGGTGAGGAGCCTGCCATCGACGAAGACGCGGCCGCTTTTCACCTCTCCCACCACCCGCGCCGGGCCGGGCAGGATGCGCAGCATCTGGCCATCGGCAAGCATGGCCGTCTCCTTGATCCCCTGCTCGGCCGCAAACTCGGCATGGGCCAGCATGTGGTGCATCTCGCCATGCATGGGGATGAGGCGCTCAGGGCGGATGAGCTCGTAATAGCGCGCCAGATCGCCGCGGCAGGGATGGCCGGTGGTGTGAACCAGATGATCCTTGCTGTTGGCGATGACATCGACGCCGCGCGCCGCCAGGCGGTTCATGATGTGGCCGACGCTCTTTTCGTTGCCCGGAATGGTGAAGGAGGAAAAAATCACCATGTCGCCCTCCTCCAGGGTGATGCGCGGGTGCATGTCGTCGGCCACTCTTGAAAGGGCGGCGCGCGCCTCGCCCTGCGAGCCGGTGCACAGGAGCACGCAGCGCTCGCGCGGCAGATAGCCATAGGCATCCTCCTCCAGGAAGGCATGGGAGGAATCGAGCAGGCCGCATTGGCGCGCCGCCTCGATGACCCGGCGCATGGAATAGCCCGCCACGATGACCTCGCGCCCGGCGGCGCGGGCGGCCTCGGAGACGGCCTTGATGCGCCCCACGTGGGAGGAGAAGGTGGTCACCGCCACCCTGCCCCGTGCCTCGCGGATGAGCTTTTCCAGGGAGGCCTCGACCTCGCGCTCGGAGGGCGATGTGCCCTCCCTCGTGGCATTGGTGGAATCGCAGATCAGGGCCTGAACGCCCTCGTCGCCGATCTGGCGCAGGCGCTCGAAGGAGAAGGCGGGCGGGATGATCGGGGTTTCGTCGATCTTCCAGTCACCGGTATGAACCGCCACCCCGGCGGGGGTGCGCAGAACCAGCGAATTGGGCTCCGGCAGGGAATGGGTGACCGGGACATATTCCACCTCGATCTCGCCGAGGCGAAAGGCATGGCCGGGGCCGGGCTTGATCACGTTCACTGTCACCTCGTCCTCCCAGCCGGCCTCGGCCAGCTTGTTGGCCATGAGCAGGGCGGCGAACTTCGTCGCATAGACGGGCGCATCCAGCCTGTGGGCCAGCCAGGGAATGGCGCCGATGTGATCCTCGTGGGCATGGGTGATGAGGATGCCCAGGAGCTGCTCCTTGCGCTCCTCGATGAAGGAAATGTCGGGCAAAATGACCTCCACCCCCGGCGTGCTCTCATCGCCGAACATGACGCCGCAATCGACCATGATCCACTGGCGGGCGCGGGCATCGCCCCAGCCATAAAGATACATGTTCATGCCGATCTCGCCGGTGCCGCCCAGTGGCAGCAAAACCAGATCCTTTTTGTGCGGCTCCTTGCCCATGGTGTTTTTGCCTTCTTTGTCTGTGTGCGCAAAGCAGGTTTGCGCACTCGCTCCGGCCCGCGCCCCCTCCCGGCCACCCAGATGATAGGTGAGGCGTCCGGGAGGGGGCACGGGCCTTGTTTCTTTTGTCTGTGTGCACAAAGCGGGTTTGCGCACTCGCTCCGGCCCACTCCCCCTCCCGGCCACCCAGATGATAGGTGAGGCGTCCGGGAGG
>JALSNA010000373.1 GCA_026987255.1 Hyphomicrobiales bacterium
GGCGGCGCTGGTCATGGGGGTGAACGACCTGGCGGCGCAGACCCATGCCAGCCTCGGGAACGGGCGGATGGCCTTCATCCCCTGGCTGATGACCTGCGTTGCGGCGGCGCGCGCCTTCGGGCTGGCCATTGTCGACGGGGTGTTCAACGATTTGGGCGATGCGGCGGGCCTTGCTGCCGAATGCCGCCAGGGGCGCCTGCTGGGGATGGATGGCAAGACCTTGATCCATCCGGCGCAGATCGATATTGCCAATGCCGCCTTTTCACCAACGGAGGATGAGATTGCCCGCGCCATGCGCATCATTGCGGCCTTTGATGCACCAGGGGCCGCCGGTGCCGGTGTGCTGCGGGTGGATGGGCGCATGGTGGAGCGTCTGCATCTGGAGGCGGCGCGGCGGACCTTGGCGCTGGCGCGCGCCATGGGCGGAAAAGATGCGCAATAACAATGCGTTGCAAACTCGCTGCCGATCGTGATTTATCTTTACGTAAAGGGCATGTAGATATTCTTTCGTCGCATGGAAAAAGTCTGGCACGGGGGCGGATAATGGAGTAGGGTTGGCCATGTGTGGCGGGCCTGCTTGAGGATGTTCCCTGGCCCGCCCAGCCAATCCATCCCGCAAGGGCTTGCCGGGAGACAGACCGATGGCCAATAGCGATCTGGGCGAGAAGCGGCCGCTTTCGCCGCATTTGCAGGTTTACCGGCCCAACCTCACCATGATGATGTCCATCCTGCACCGGATCACCGGGGCGGCGCTCTATTTCGCCATCCTGCTGGGTGTCTGGTGGCTGGTGGCGCTGGCGGCGGGGCCGGGCTATTTCGCCTTCGTGGACGGGATTTTCCGCTCCTGGCTTGGCCTGCTGGTGCTTTTCGGGGCCACTTACGGGCTGTTTCATCACATGATGGGCGGCATCCGTCACCTGATCTGGGACGCCGGCAAGGCCTTCTCGATCAAATCCGCCGAGCACATGGCCTGGATGTCGCTGGCGCTGGCCGCGGGGCTGACGGTTGTCGTCTTCATTGCCGGTTTCGCGGCTTCCTGAGAAAGGTGCGTTCATGAGCAAGACCTTTCAGACTCCCTTGCGCCGGGCGCGTTCCAGGGGCTCCGCCCACGAGGGCGCGGGGCATTTCTGGGCCCAGAGGCTGACCGCGGTGCTGAGCATCGTGCTGACCCTTTTCCTGGTCGTGCTGGCCATTGCCCTGGCGGGGCGTGATCATGCCGCCGCCCGTGCGCTGGTGGCCAATCCCTTCATCGCCACCGGGATTGCCGCCACGGCGGTGGTGTTCGTCTGGCACATGATGATCGGCATGCAGGTGATCATCGAGGATTATGTGCATGGCCCGCTCGTCAAGGCCGGGCTGCTCATGGCCAATGTGCTGTTCAGCGGCCTTGTTCTTTTCCTCACCCTTGCCGCGCTTGGCAAAATCGCATTCGGAGCCTGAATCATGGCCGGATCCAGCAAGACCATCGAGGGCGCAGGCCCCGTGACCCCTTTCGAGACAGCCGGGCGGGCCTATCACATCAACGAGCATGAATACGACGTGGTGATCATCGGCGCCGGCGGGGCGGGCCTGCGCGCCGTGGTGGGGTGCGCCGAGGCGGGGCTGAAGACGGCCTGCCTGACCAAGGTCTTTCCCACCCGCTCGCACACGGTGGCGGCGCAGGGCGGCATTGCCGCATCCTTGGGCAACATGGGGCCGGATCACTGGCGCTGGCACATGTATGACACGGTCAAGGGCTCCGACTGGCTGGGCGACCAGGACGCCATCGAATACCTGGTGCGCGAGGCGCCGCGCGCCGTCATCGAGCTGGAGCACTGGGGCACGCCCTTTTCGCGCACCGAAGAGGGGCGCATCTATCAAAGACCCTTCGGCGGCATGACGACGGAATTCGGCGAGGGCCCGCCGGCCCAGCGCACCTGCGCGGCGGCCGACCGCACCGGCCATGCCATGCTGCATACGCTCTATGGCCAGGCGCTGCGCCACGGGGCGGAGTTCTTCATCGAGTATTTCGCCCTCGATCTGATCATGGATGACGAGGGCGCATGCCGTGGCGTCACGGCGCTGTGCATGGAGGATGGCTCCATTCACCGCTTCCGCGCCCATGCGGTCATCCTGGCCACGGGGGGATACAACCGGGTCTATTTCTCCTGCACCTCGGCCCATATCTGCACCGGCGACGGCAACGCCATGGTCATGCGCGCCGGGCTTCCCGTTCAGGACATGGAGTTCGTGCAGTTCCATCCCACCGGCATCTATGGCGCGGGCATGCTGATCACCGAAGGGGTGCGCGGCGAGGGCGGCTATCTGACCAATGCCTTCGGCGAGCGCTTCATGGAGCGCTATGCGCCGCATGCCAAGGACCTGGCCTCGCGCGATGTGGTCAGCCGCGCCATGACCATCGAAATCCGCGAGGGGCGCGGCGTGGGCAAGAACAAGGATCACATCTATCTGCACCTGGATCATCTGGGCGCGGATGTCATTGCCGAGCGTTTGCCGGGGATTGCCGAATCGGCGAAGATTTTTGCCGGGGTGGATGTCACCCGCGAGCCCATCCCGGTGCTGCCCACGGCCCATTACAACATGGGCGGCATTCCGACCAATTACCACGGCGAGGTCATCAACCCCAAGGATGGCGACCCGGACGCTGTGGCGCCCGGTCTGTTCGCCGCCGGGGAGGCGGCCTGCGCCTCGGTGCACGGGGCCAACCGGCTGGGCTCCAATTCGCTCACCGACATCGTGGTCTTTGGCCGCGCGGCGGCGCAAAGGGCGGCGGCCACCATCACGCCGGGGGCGGCGCACAAGCCATTGGCGAAAGATGCCGGACTGGAGGGGCTGGAGCGGCTGGATGCGCTGCGTTTTGCCGATGGCGGCACGCCGGTTTCGCAATTGCGCCTGGCGATGCAGAAGGCCATGCAGCATTACTGCTCGGTGTTCCGCACCGGCGAATCGCTCAATGAGGGCGTGGAGAAGATCCGCGAGGTCTGGAAGGGCCTCGATGATGTGCGCATCAATGACCGCTCGCTCATCTGGAACACCGATCTGGTGGAGGCCCTGGAGCTGTCCAACCTTTTGATGAACGCCGCGGCCACCATCCATTCGGCCGCCGAGCGCACCGAGAGCCGTGGCGCGCATGCGCGTGAGGACTATCCGGAGCGCGACGATGCGAACTGGATGAAGCACACCCTGGCCTGGGCGGACTTCGAGGGGCGCAAGACGCGGCTGGACTACCGGCCGGTGCATACCTTCACGCTCACGGACGAGGCGGAATACATCGAGCCGAAAAAGCGCGTCTATTGAGGCATCGGCATTTTTCAGGGATTTGAACCATGGTCCAGTTCACGCTGCCGAAAAACTCCAAGGTCAGGACGGGCAAGACCTGGCCGAAGCCGGAAGGAGCGACGCGGATCAAGGAGTTCCGCATTTACCGCTTCGATCCGGAGACGGGAGAAAACCCCAGGCTGGACACCTATTTCGTCGATCTGGACGATTGCGGGCCGATGGTGCTGCATGGGCTGCTGAAGATCAAGGACGAGGTGGATTCCACCCTGGCCTTTCGGCGCTCCTGCCGGGAGGGGATCTGTGGCTCGTGCGCCATGAACATCGCCGGGGAAAATGCCCTGGCCTGCATCACCGCCATGGAGGACATCAAGGGGCCGGTGACGGTCTATCCGCTGCCGCACATGCAGGTGGTCAAGGATCTGGTGCCCGATCTGACCTTGCTCTATGCCCAGCACCGGCTCATCGAGCCGTGGCTGAAGACGGACACGCCGGCGCCGGATCGCGAATGGCGGCAATCGAAGGATGACCGCAAGAAGCTCGACGGGCTCTATGAATGCATCCTGTGCTTTTGCTGCGCCACCTCGTGTCCTTCCTACTGGTGGAACGCGGAGCGCTATCTGGGCCCGGCGGTGCTGCTGCAGGCCTACCGCTGGATCGCCGATTCGCGCGACGAGGCGGTGGATGAGCGGCTGGACGAGCTGGAGGATCCCTTCCGGCTCTACCGCTGTCACACCATCATGAATTGCGTGCGGGTATGCCCCAAGGGCCTGAACCCGGCCAAGGCCATCGCCGCCATAAAGGAAGACCTGGCCCTGCGCCGCTTCTGAAGCCGCGGTTTTTCCTTTTTGTTGAACCTGATGGGAGAAAGCGGCGTTTTTCGGGCTTTGCGGGCTATCGCCGGGAGAGAAAACCGGCTATACTGCGACACATGGAAGCAGGGGAAGTTTGTGAGGTTCTGGCAGCGGTTGGTCACCCCAACCGGCTGGCCATTCTGTGTTGCCTGGCGCCCTATTCGCAGGATGCGGACGATCCGGGGCTGGCGGCGGGAGAGATCGCCCGGCGGCTTGGCATGGCTCCGGCGACCTTGTCCTTTCACCTGAAGGACATGACCTTCAAGGGCCTTGTGGAGCAGCGCCGCCAGGGGCGGCACATCCATTACAAGGTTTCCATCCCGCGCCTGCTGGAATCGCTGGAATTCGTGGTGGTCAATGTCTGCGAGGCGGGGCAGGAGACATGAGGCACAGGCAAGCGGGCGGGCGTTCACATGGGGGCCGAAATGGGGTATGATGCCGCCGCTGCGGGGAGGAACATGGACAGACAGGTGTTGTGATGAAGCCCAAGGGGAGGCCCCGGACACGACAGCCTTTGGCCTGGCGCATGGCCGGTATCGTCATGGCTGTCAGCCTGGTGATCGTTGCCGCCGTCAGCGCCTATTCCTTCATCGATGCGCGGGCCGTGACGGCATCGGCCCAGGCCTCGGAGCGGGCGGCGGTTTCCGCCCTGCCGCAGACGCTGGGGCCGAGCGGGCTGCCCTTGCCGCGCTTTGTCTCGCTGAAAAGTGCCAAGGTGCGGGTGCGGCGCGGGCCCTCCACGCAATACCGGGTGGCCTGGGTCTACCGGGCCAAGGGGCTGCCGGTGGAGATCGTGGCGGAATTCGAGCAATGGCGGCGCATTCGCGATGCCGATGGCGAGGAAGGCTGGATCAAGCGCTCCTTGCTGTCCGGCTGGCGCACCGCCCTGGTGGCGCCGTGGAGCCGCGGCAAGGGATTTTATCTGCATGAGGCGCCAGACGCCGGCAGCGCCGCGGTGGCGGTCGTCAAGGGTGGCGTGATCGGTGAGGTCACGAAATGCACCGGAGAATGGTGCAAGCTGAAGATCGGCGATTTTCAAGGCTGGATCGAGCAGCCCGTCTTGTGGGGCGTTTATCCCAATGAGCGCTATCCGGCCAAATCGGTCAACTGATGCAGAGCAGATTGCAACTGCTCTTAGGGTCAGGGCCCATAAATTTGAACGGCATCTGCAGGATTTATGCTGCATCCCAGAGCCTTTTCGCCCTTGCCAATACCTTCGGGTATTGCCTGCGGACGAAAAGACACTGGGATTTTGCCTAAATCCTGCATCTGCCATCCCTCTTTATGAGTCCTGACCCTAGCTGCACAGGCTTGCGATGAGCAGGCCGGTGCCGGATGTCAGGCCTATGGAGAGAGGCCTTTTTGTCACGACATTTGACAGGGTGCGGGTGGAGCCGAAGGGGATGTCCGCATTGCGCAAAGGCCATTTCGCGCCCGAGATGCTCAGCCCCTGCAGAGATGAAAATCCCAGCAGGGAAAATTTCGTGCCTGGGGGCAAATCGAATTCATGATGGCCGGGCGCCAGTCCCCATGCTTCATCCCGGCCATCGGTGGCCATTGCCGTGATGCCATCGGCCGAAAGGGCGGCGATCTGGGTCATGTGGGCCTGGACATGGGCGGGGCTGCCGCCGAATGCGCCCAGCAGGAGAACCTCGCGGGCGCCCAGGCGCAGAGCTTCTTGCACGGCCAGAGCGCCGTCCGTGGCGTCCTTGTCCGCCGGATGCCTCTGGCGCGGTATGTGGCCAAAGCTTTCAAGATCTTGCGGCGTGGCGGAATCGAAATCGCCGATCCACAACTGCGGGGCGCGCGGCATGAGGGCGGCATGGCGGATGCCTGCGTCGGCGGCGATGATGCGGGCCTGGGCGACCTGGCCGCGCAGGCGCGGCGTCATGACAAGATCGCCGGGCAGCAGGATGGCCCAATCGGCAGAGCTGTTCACTCGAAATTCAGCGGATGTCCGGCCCCTATGCGCCTTGCGTCTTCGCGCAGGGAGGCCTGGCGGCGCACCTGGGAGAGCGGCGCGTGGGTGAGCAGGTCGCCCTTGCCGGCGCGGTTGACGTGCTGGGTGGCGGGTTGGGCGGCATTGGCGGCGGAGATCATGAGGCCGCGGGCGGTGGAGGCCTGCGTCCGGGTCATGGCGGCAAGCCGTGGGTCGGCGCCGGTGGAGGGATCCTCCAGGGGCACGGGGGCGCCATTGCGGCGGATCATGCCCTCGACGGTGGCGTAGACGCGAGTCAGCCAGCCGATATCCTTTTCCGTTGTGGCCTTTGCGGTCACCAGCGGCCGCATGATGGGGACATCATGGGCTTTGCCATTGCGAATATCGGCGGCCAGATCGCCCTTGCCGGTGCGGTTGACGCGCGGATACTGGCGGGCCGGGGCCTGAGACGGCTGCTGCGTCTGGATGAGGGTATCATCGGGGGCCGTGTTGGCGATGATCATGCCGATCTGGTCATGCGCGGAGCCGTTCGAGCCGGCGAAATTGGTGACCGTGGCGGGGGCCGAAGCCGGGGCGATCTGCATCTGCGCGGCGGCCTGCAAAAGCACCGCATAGGGGCGCGGGCGCGGGCGCGGCGCGATGGCGGAAGGCTTGCCGGAGGCGGCGGGAAGGCGCACCAGGGTGACCGGGCCGGAGACGGAGGCCATGCGCACGGGGCGGGAGGTCTTGCTGTTCAGGTTGATGGTCTTGCGGCGCGCCGAGGCGATCATGACCGTGCCTGCGCCCTTGCGGTATCCGCGGCCGATGAGAGGGCGGTTGCTGCGGATGATGCTGGCCAGCAAGGTTCTGGGGATGCGCGGCCAGTGGCGCACCGAGCCGGTGTCGATGTGAATGAAACCGGAGCGGCCATAATAGCCCACCCCGCCAATGCCATAGGCCAGGGCGAGGTTGCGGACTTTCTTGTTGGGGATGTCGGGGAAGCGGAAATCGATGGCCTGGCCGACGATATGGCGCGAGCGGCGGGCCACGTGACGGCCGATGCGGCGCAGCATGGCGTTGGTGGCCGCGGAGCGGTATCCGCAGATGATCTGCACCGGCTTTTTCGAGCCCAGATCCGCGTGCAGCTTGTAGATCAGGTCAATGGCGCGCGGGTCGATGCGGATGGCCTTGTTCTTGCGCCAGTCCCGCAGGAACCAGTTGAGCTTGTTCAGGGCGGAAGGAATGAAGCGGCCATCCTTCCAGTAGGTGATGGTGATGCTCTCGCGGGTGTGGACGTGATACATGGAGATGGTGCGCTCGGTGGCGCTGGCGGAGGCGGAAATGCTCACCGTTGCACCAAGAGCGGCGGCTGTCAGCACAAGAGCCTTGATGGATTTCGCCATGAAACCGCCCATGAAACTCCCCTCGGAGCGCAAACGCTGCAAACTCATTCTACTCACACTGACCGGAGCGGAAAACCCCTCGATCCCTTCATTTATAACTGGCAAGGCCAGCAGCCGCAATCCTTGCGCCAGTGTGCGCGAGATTTCACGAGCTCCAATGCGCTTTGCATGATCTCTCCCGCCAGGCTGGCAGTATCCACAAGAATGCGGCCACCTTTGGGCAATTGGTGAAGGCAGTATTTCCAAAGATGCTTAATTTTGCATTAAAGGCCGTTTTTTCCGTGTTCTTGATCTCCATCCATCTTTCCGTTGCCGGCCATCTCAAGGCAAGGGACAGCCTGCTGGCGGGGTAAATGGCAAGCGGGTGCGCACCTTCAGCCACGGGCGGAAGGCCGGGGCTGGCCGTGACGGTGCAGACCGTGGCCTTGCCGCAGGCCGGGGCGCCAAAAATGGCGGCCTTGCAGCCGGAGGAGTGAAGGGTAAGGAGCTGGTGCGCATCAGCCATGGCCTGAATGCGGCCTTGACTTGTGCGGGGCGTGGTTTTGCTAACGGCGCGGGGGTCAGGAAAGGCGGATGTGCCGCGGGTGGGGTGAAAGGCAGAAAGCTGGTGCGCACGAGCCGGGGGCGGAAATTGCGCAAGGCTTGTGTTGGACAGGGCTTGCCTGCGTGGGCCATGACCTTGGGCGCAGGCGCCAGGAAGGGCGGCCTTGCGGCCGGTGGGGTAAATGGCAAGGCGCCCGTGCGCATGAGCCAGGGGCGGAAGGCGGGTTTGGCTGGTGCAGGGCGCGGTTTTGTCACCGGCTCAGGC
>JALSNA010000374.1 GCA_026987255.1 Hyphomicrobiales bacterium
TGACCAGCGCCGCCAGGGGCGTCCTTGCCGCCGCCTGCGCGATCTCTTGCGCATTGAGCACCGCCAGCGGCTGCTCCATCATGACCCACAGGGCAACTCCTTTCATCCCTGCCGCTGCCATGCGCCCGGCCAGCCGGGCAACATCCTGTGCCCTATCGACCTTGGGCGCAAGAATGGCATCCGGCGCAACCTGCGCCGCCATCTTCAAGTCATCCGCGAACCAGGGCGTATCAAGAGCATTGATCCGCACCACGATCTCGCAATCGCCATATCCGCCCCGCGCCAGAGCACCGGCCAGCGCCTGGCGCGCCATCTCCTTTTGCTCCGGCGCAACGGCGTCCTCCAGATCGAAGATCAGCACGTCGGCGGCAAGATCGCGCGCCTTGTCCAGCGCCCGCGCATTGCTGCCCGGAACATAGAGAACCGACCGTCGCGGGCGAAAGGACATGACCATGCTCCCGATTTTGCTTGCATCCGTGGTGGCGGGGGCGAAAATAGCAAATATCCGCCAGCAAGGGAGCCAAAAAGCCATGCCCGCCTATCTCATCGCCCGCGTCCATGTCACCGATGCGGAGAAATACGACGATTACAAGAAGCTCTCCCCCGCCGCCATCGCCGCATATGGCGGCCGTTTTCTGGCCCGTGGCGGGGCTGTCGAGACCCTGGAGGGAGAAAAGGAAGACCGCCGCGTCGTTCTCGTCGAGTTCCCCGACATGGCCGCCGCCCGCGCCTTCTACGAATCGCCCCAATACCGCGCCGCCCGCGCCGCCCGTGAAGGCGCGGCAAAAGCACAGTTCATCATCGTCGATGGCGCCTGAAACGCAAGAATCAGGCCGCCTTGCGGCGCGCCTTTCCGGTGCCGATGGTCAGCCAGTAATCGAGAAAACGGTCCAGCCAGCAGGCCACGGAGGGATCGTGAACCATCCGGTCCTGAAAATGGCTGTGGGCCGGCTTGGCCCCCGGCCGGGCCAGCATGGAGGCGGCCTTGACCGTCCAGCGGTGCAGCATGGCGGTGGTGACCTCCGGGTGAAACTGCAAGGCGAAGGCCTTGCCGCCATAGACATAGGCCTGGTTGGGGAAGTGGCCTTCTCCCTCGATCAGCAGTTCGGCCCCGTGTGGCAGCTCGAAACCTTCCCGGTGCCACTGGTAGACCTGATCCGGCCAGCAGTCGCACAGCTTCCAGCCCAGCTCGGTGGGGCGCACCGGGTAATAGCCGGCCTCGCAAAGGCCTTGCGGATGCGGCCCCACCCGGGCCCCCAGATGGCGCGACAGAAGCTGCGCGCCAAGGCAGATGCCGATGAAGGGCTTGCCCTCGCGCAAGGGGACAGAAAGCCATTCGGCTTCCCTCTGATATTCGGGATGCTCGCGGGCGTCATTGACCGACCCGGGGCCGCCAAAGCTGATGACGCCATAGTGCCCGCTCAGGGACTGTGGCAAGGCATCCCCCAGCAGGGGATAGCGCATGTCCAGGTTCACGCCGCGCTGGCGCAGCCAGTGGCCGATGCGCCCCGGCGTGGAATCTTTCTGATGCAGGATGATGAGTACTTTTTTTCCGCGCATTCCCGCTAGCTCTTCGCTGGTCTGGCCCATCGCGCCACATTAAGCGGCCTGCCGCCGCATTGGCAAGAGCTCCGCGCGTGACAAATCGCTCAGGGGCTCAGACCGCCTTGCGCGCGCTCTTTGCCTTGCCTGCCCTTGCGCCCTTTCCATCCTGCATGGCTCCCGCCAGCTTGCGGTTGAGCCGTGCCATGCCGGCATTGAGCTCCTCCAGCTGGGCCTGGAGCTCCAGCACCTTTTTCTGCTCCTCGGCATTCTGCCTGCGCAGGGCCTCAAGGCGTGTTTCGGCCTGCGCTCTTTCGCGATACTTGCCGAACAGGATCGTTCCC
>JALSNA010000375.1 GCA_026987255.1 Hyphomicrobiales bacterium
CCCTGGCGCGATTTCTCGAACTTCTGGCGCAAGGCGGACTTGACTCTTACGCAAACGATATATGGCCTGCCCTGCTTGCCGGCATGGACGCCAGCGGCCACCTGACGCAAGACGATCTGGAGCACTACCGGGTGCATTGGCGCACCCCTCTGGACATCGCCCTGCCCTTTGGCCACGCCTGGCTCAACCCGCCCCCGGCCGCATCCGGCGTGCTCATCGCCCTGGCCCGCCAGGCACTTGCCGAAGATGCCGCCTGCCCGCCCTGCGCCTGGGCCCGGGCCCTGGATGCCGCCGACCGGATCCGCCACGACAGCGGCCACGATCTGGACGCCTTGATGCAAGAACTCGGCCTGCCGCAAGACGCCGCACCAAAAGCCTATCGCGGCACCACCCACATCTCCACCATCGATGCCGATGGCTTGGCTTGCGCCATGACCATCTCCAATGGCGAGGGCTGCGGCCATGTGGTCCCCGGTTTCGGTTTCATGCTCAACAACATGCTGGGCGAGACCGATGTCAACCCCGCCGGACGCAGCGGCTGGCCGAAGAATGTGCGCCTGTCCTCCATGATGGCCCCGGCCCTGGCGCGGCGCGAGGATGGCGCGCTCTTCGTGCTCGGCTCCGGCGGCTCCAACCGCATCCGCTCGGTCATCTTCCTCATGCTCGCCCGCCTGTTCGACGAAGGCGCGGACCTCGAGGCCGCCATAGAGGCCCCGCGCCTGCACGTGGAGCACGGGCACCTGGATTTCGAGCCCGGCTTTGCCCCGCAACACCTGCGGGCCATGGAACAGGCCTTCCCCGATCATCGCGCCTGGCGCAAGCCGGGGCTGTTCTTCGGCGGCTGCCACGCCGCCGCCCGCCTCCCCGATGGCAGTCTCGTTGCCCATGGCGATCCGCGCCGCGCCGGCGCCGCACAAATCGCGCCCTGACCAACCGCACCCCGAAAAGCCCCGGCAATACCCCTTGCGCAATCCGCACCTGCGCGCCATCTATGCGCCATGAGCACGCAATACCGCTATGCCGTCTATTTCGTCCCCCGCCCGGACACGCCGCTGGCCGAATTCGGCCGCCGCTGGCTGGGCTTCGACACCGAAACCCGCCAGCCGGTGGAAAATGCCTGGGATCTGCCCAGCGGCATCATCCGCACCCCGGCCAGATACGGCTTTCATGCCACCCTGAAAGCCCCCTTCCGGCTGCGCAGGGAGCATGACGAGGCAAGCCTCATGGAAGCCGTGCAGGCCCTGGCAGAGCGCCTGCGCCCTGCCCCGCTGGGCCATCTCGCGCCGCGCCAACTGGGCAGCTTCATCGCCCTGATGCCCACCTTGCCCGTGCCCGATGCCGATGCCCTGGCCTTTGCCTGCGTGCGCGATCTTGACCCCTTCCGCGCCCCATTGAGCGACGAGGAGGCCGACGCCATCCTCGACAAGGGCGTGACCCGCCGCCAGAAGGGCAATGTCTACACCTGGGGATATCCCTACGTGGGCAAGGATTATCTGTTCCACATGACCCTGACCTCCATCCTCGCCCCCCACGAGTTGGAAGAATGGCGCGCCAGACCCATCGCCCTGGGCGCGCAATACCTGCGCGACCCCGTCACCCTCGACGCCCTGACCCTCTGCGCCCAGAAAACCCCCAATTCCCCTTTCCGCCCCCTGCAAAGGTTCCCGCTGGGGGACGAATGAACCCCATGGAGATTGTCCCTTGGGAGTCTTGAAAAACGCTTGGGCGTCCATCCCCCCCTGCCAACCACCCAGGTCATGGGACACTACGGGTGGCTGGCAGGGGGCGAGGATGGTCTTTAGTCGGACGTGAAGAATAGTTTTCCAGCCTGCCTGGCAGGCTGGAAATACTTTTCTTCAGGAAAAACAAGGC
>JALSNA010000376.1 GCA_026987255.1 Hyphomicrobiales bacterium
GGCAACGCTTGATATTTGCCGCTTGCGCGCCTAGAGCTTTGCATCACGGTTGCATGAACTCGAGGACGCACACATGACCGCCACGGTTGATCCCGCCTTGCGCGAAGAGGCGCAAAAGTCCAAGGCCTGGCCCTTCCAGGAGGCGCGCAAGATCGCCCAGCGCCTGAAACGGCAAAAGGACCGCCCGGCGGACAAACCGGTGCTCTTCGAGACCGGCTATGGCCCCTCCGGCCTGCCGCATATCGGCACCTTCGGCGAGGTGGCGCGCACCCAGATGGTGCGCCATGCGCTGGAGACGCTGATGGACGTCAAGACCAGGCTGATCTGCTTTTCCGACGACATGGACGCGCTGCGCAAGGTGCCGGGCAATGTGCCCAATCCCGAACTTCTGGAAGCCAGCCTGGGCAAGCCGCTCACCCAGGTGCCCGACCCCTTCGGCACCCACGAGAGCTTCGGGGCGCACAACAATGCGCGCCTGCAGGCCTTTCTCGACCGTTTCGGGTTCGACTACGAATTCGCCTCCTCCACGGACTATTACACCTCCGGGCGCTTCGACGCCGCCTTGCTGCGCATGCTGGAGAAATTCGGCGAGGTGATGACTATCATGCTGCCCACCCTGCGCGAGGAGCGGCGAAAGACCTATTCGCCCTTCTTGCCCATCCATCCGCAGACCGGCATCGTCATGCAGGTGCCGGTGGAGGAGGTGAAGCTGGATGCGGGCTCCATCGTGTGGCGCGATCCGGAAACGAACAAGGCCTTCGAAACCCCGGTCACCGGCGGCAGGTGCAAGCTGCAATGGAAGCCCGACTGGGCCATGCGCTGGCATGCCCTGGGGGTGGATTATGAAATGGCCGGCAAGGATCTGACGGATTCGGTCAAGGTGGGGCAGAAAATCTGCCGCGTGCTGGGCGGGCAGCCGCCGGAGAGCTTCATCTACGAGCTCTTCCTGGATGAAAAGGGCGGCAAGATTTCCAAGTCCAAGGGCAATGGCCTGACCATCGAGGAATGGCTGCGCTATGGCTCGCCGGAGAGCCTGCAGCTGTTCATGTTCACCAAGCCGCGCGAGGCGCGCAGGCTCTATTTCGATGTCATCCCGCGCAACATGGACGACTATTACGCCCATCTGGCCAAATTCCCGCAGCTGGAGGACAAGCAGAAGCTGACCAGCCCGGCCTGGCACATCCACAAGGGCCGCCCGCCGAAAGTGGATGTTCCCGTCACCTTCGCCCTGCTGCTCAACCTGGTGTCGGCCTCGCACTCGGAGGACAAGGAGATCCTGTGGGGCTTCATCCGCCGTTATGCGCCGGGGGCATCGCCGGAAACCCACCCGGAGGTGGACAGGATGGTGGAATACGCCATCAACTACTACGAGGACTTCGTCAAGCCGCACAAGGCCTTCCGCGCCCCCACGGAGATGGAGCGCGCCGCCCTGGAGCAGCTGGAGAAGGAATTGGCCCGATTGCCCGACAGCGCCGATGCGCAGGAAATCCAGAACGTGGTCTACGAGGTGGGCAAGGCGCATGATTTCGCCAATCTGCGCGACTGGTTCAAGGCCCTTTACGAAGTCTTGCTCGGCCAGGCGCAGGGGCCGCGTTTCGGCTCCTTCGTGGCGCTCTATGGGCTCGATGAGACCCGCGCCCTGATCCGCAAGGCGCTGGCCGGGGAGCTCATGCTACGTCATTCCCGCGAAAGCGGGAATCCATAGCACGTTCGATACCTGCCTGAGCCTTTGGATATGTGCTCTGGATGTCCGTTTTCTCAGGTCTTATGGGGTTTTTGGGGTGTTCTCTCTTTTGTTAATGAGAAAATCCGAGGGATTTTCTCTCGCGCCGGCCCGCGCCTGCATTTTTGCACGGAGATGCGTC
>JALSNA010000377.1 GCA_026987255.1 Hyphomicrobiales bacterium
GTGAATTGCAAGGTTCTGACAGATTTTCTGTCAGAACCTTGCAATTTACTTGGGGCCAAAAATGATGTCCTGCTGACGCCGGGCCGCCCCAAGTCAGCAGGACGCCTTGTTTTTCCTGAAGAAAAGTTTTCCAGCCTGCCAGGCAGGCTGGAAAACTTTTCTTCACGTCCGACTGATCAAGCCTTTCTTCGCTTCCGGCTACAGCAGCTTCGGCTGATCATCCTTGCGCGCCATGTCCGGGGTCACGTCGGCCAGGCGCAGCATGTTGGTCACCCCCGATGTGCCCAAGGGCACGCCGCAGGTGATCAGCACCCGCTCGCCGATTTCCGCATAGCCCTCCGACAGGGCGATGCAGCAGGCCCGGTTGACCATGTCGTCCAGATCGCGCGGGTCATCGGTAAGCACGCAATGCAGCCCCCAGACCAGCGCCAGGCGGCGCGCCGTCTCCACCTTGGGCGACAGCGCAAGAATGGGCACCTCGGGGCGCTCACGGGCGATCCGCAGGCCGGTGGAGCCCGAGGAGGTATAACTGACGATGCAGCCCACGCTCAAGGTCGAGGCGATGGAGCGCGCCGCCGCCGAGATGGCGTCCGCCGTGGTCGGTTCCGGGCGCGTCTCCAGCTGGCCGAGGATGATGCCGCGGTAATTGGGATCGCTCTCCACGTTCTGGGCGATGCGGTCCATGGTCAGCACCGCCTCCTCCGGCCACTTGCCGGCCGCCGATTCGGCGCTCAGCATGATGGCATCCGCGCCCTCGAAAACCGCCGTGGCCACATCGGAGACCTCCGCGCGCGTCGGAGCGGGAAACTCGATCATCGATTCCAGCATCTGGGTGGCCACCACCACCGGCTTTCCGGCCCGTCTTGCCGCCCGCGTGATGCGCTTTTGCCAGCCGGGCACCGCCTCCAGCGGCAGCTCCACGCCCAGATCGCCGCGCGCCACCATGAGCGCATCGGACAGATCGATGATCTCGCGCAGGGATTTCAGCGCCGAGGGCTTTTCGATCTTGGCCAGGATCCCGGCCCGCCCGCGCACCCGCTTGCGCGCCGCCGCCACGTCATCGGGCCTTTGCACGAAGGAAAGGGCGATCCAGTCCACCCCCAGCTCGCAGGCGAAATCCAGGTTGTCCTTGTCCTTCTCCGTCATCGCCTCCAGCGGCAGGATGGTATCGGGCAGGTTCACCCCCTTGCGCGACGACAATTCGCCGCCGAAGACCACCCGCGTGACGATGCGCCCATCGCCCACCGACTTGACCGCCAGGCGGATGCGCCCGTCATTGAGCAAAAGCTGATCGCCCGGCTTGACCGCGGCGAGGATTTCCGGATGCGGCAGATGCACGCGGCTGGCGTCCCCGGGTGCGGGGTCATCGTCGAGAACGAATTGCGCCTCCGGCTCCAGGATCACCGGCTCGTGGGCGAATTCGCCGATGCGCAGCTTTGGCCCTTGCAGATCCACTAAGATGCCGATGGGCCGCCCGAAGCGCCTCTCCACCCGGCGGATGATGTCATGATAGGCCTTCAACTGGTCATTGGAGGAATGGCTCATGTTGATGCGAAAGACATCCGCACCGGCCAGAAAGAGCGTTTCCACCATGGCCTCGCTATTGGAGGAGGGGCCGAGGGTGGCCAGTATCTTGACGTTTCTGTCGCGTTTCACGTCCAGCCTTTTCCTTCATCTCCCCGCCCTGGCGGCTGCCATCCGCTGCACCGGCGCAAGGCGCACCGCGCAGACGTTCAGTTTTTCGCCTGTCCGGCCTTTGGCGGAGTGGTCTTGGCGCCCGAAAGCGATATGGTGAAATCCGTGGCCTCTCCGGTATCGACCTCGAAGAACCCGGTTTCGCGGTATCCGCGCGCCTTGCAGTTGGTGCGCCCGCGGATGGTGAAGATCTTGTCGCGGGTGCACAATGTCGGCTTGCCGCCCCACGAGCCGCCCTTGTCGTAATCGACGGCATAAATGTAATAATAGCGCGCAATCAGCGGCCCTTCCAGCAGCGTCTTGCACGCCCGCGGCGGGATGTTCCACCACCCTTCCGAGGCCCAGCCCTTCTGGTCCTTGTAGCCAAGCGCCACGCCGACGGTGCTGCCCGTCTTGTTGCACAGTTTCAGATCGGCCAGCGCCGGGCCCGCGGCCAGCATGCCCAGGGTCATGAAAACCGTCAGGGCAAGGATGTGGGAGCGAATTTTGGTCATTCGTCTTGAGGGTGCCTGTGACTTTGGCGAATCGGTCATGGGTGTGCCTGTCCCGGTCAAAGCTGTTGTAGTCTGGATATGCGCCCCCCGTCAAACCCCGAAAGGGATGAAAAACATCCATTGGCAGCCAATGCGGCGGCATCATGGCTGCCTGGCTTTCTTGCGCCTTTTTCATGATGCCCCAAGGTCCTTTTCCGCTGCGGTTCTTGACTTGCCGGGCCAGGGGCAACACTATCACCCCGCTGCCTCTGCCGTCCCGCGCCGGTGGGCGGCGGCATTCTGCCAATGCGGATCAATCATGCACGAGACAGCCACGGACACCTTGGCCGCGGCGGCGCAAGGCATCGCGCCGCACATGAGCGAGAGCCATGAAATCGTCCCCGGAAGCATCGCCTCCGGGGTGATCGTCCTGTGCGATCATGCCTCCAACCACATCCCGCCCGAATATGACGATCTGGGCCTGCCAAAAGGCGAGCTGGCCCGCCACATCGCCTGGGACATAGGCGCGCAAGGCATCGCCCGCGCTCTGGCGAAGCGCCTGGAGGCCCCGGCCATAATCAGCCGCTTTTCGCGCCTGCTCATCGATCCCAACCGCGGCCAGGACGATCCCACCTTGGTCATGCGCATCTCCGATGGCGCCGTCATCCCCGGCAATGCCCATGTGGACAAGGCCGAAATAGCCCGCCGCAAGGCGCGCTTCTATGAGCCCTATGACGACGCCATCAGCGCCACAATCGGCCGCTTTCGCGCCTGCGGGATTCATCCTGCGCTGGTGTCCATCCACTCCTTCACCCCCGTCTGGCGCGGCCTGAAACGCCCCTGGCATGCCGCCGTTCTCTATGACCCGCGCGATGCCGGCTTCTCCCGCCATGTGCTCGATGCCCTGGCGCGCGATTCCGAACTGATCATCGGCGGCAACGAGCCCTACAAGGGCGGCCTGAGCGGCGACACCATGGACCGCCAGGGTTTCGCCAGGGGATTGCGCCATGTGCTCCTGGAGGTGCGCCAGGATCTGATCTTCCACCAAAAGGGCCAGGAGGATTGGGCAAGGCGCATCGAACGGGCCATCCGCGCCGCCCTTGACGCAACCGGCGGGATAGGCCCAGGATCGCGCAGCACGGCCACGTGACGATTCGCACACTCGCGGGCCCGCCAGAGACCATAAAGACCACGACACCGGACACCAAAGAGATCGCCATGGACAACAAGCCCACCTTCGCCCAGGAACAGATCCGCTCCATCGTCGAACGCATCGAGCGGCTGGAAGAGGAAAAGAAGGCCATCGCCGAGGACATCAAGGAAGTCTACGCCGAGGCCAAGGCCATGGGCCTGGAAACCAAGATCCTGCGCAAGGTCATCACCATCCGCAAGAAGGAGCCCCAGGAGCGCGAGGAGGAAGAGGCCATGCTCGCCCTCTACCTGCACGCCCTGGGCATGGCCCCCGATCCCGGCGGCGTCAGCTGACATTGCCCCTTGCCCTTTGCCGGGCTTTGGCTGTATAAGGCCCGGATATTCCATCAGGCGCGAGAAGTCACGCCGGTTGTCCCGCACATGGCCGTCAGCGGACCGGGAGGCGGGAGGATCAACGCCCGTCAGCGAGGTTTCGCCCACGGGCGCGATCGGCATTTGTCATGGCGGGCATGATGGAACGGAGAAGTTTCTGGAGAGCAGCCCATGTTCGACACCTTGCAAGAGCGCCTGTCCGGCATTTTCGACAAGCTCACGGGCCGTGGCGCCTTGTCGGAAAAGGACGTGGACGCCGCCATGCGCGAGGTGCGCCGCGCCCTGATCGAGGCCGACGTGGCCCTGCCGGTGGTGCGCGAATTCGTCGACAAGGTGCGCGGCCGCGCCGTCGGTCAGGAGGTGGTCAAGTCCGTCACCCCCGGCCAGATGGTCATCAAGATCGTCAATGACGCCCTGGTGGACATGCTGGGCGAAAAGGCCGCCCCCCTCCTGGTGGATGGCGAGCCGCCCAGCATCATCCTCATGGCCGGCCTGCAAGGATCGGGCAAGACCACCACCTCGGCCAAGATCGCCAAATGGCTGAAGGACAATGCCAGGAAGAAGGTTCTTCTGGCCTCTCTCGATGTCTACCGCCCCGCCGCCCAGCAGCAGCTCGCCACCCTGGCGCGGCAGGTGGGGGTCCAGGCCCTGCCCGTCATCGCGGGCCAAAAGCCTCTGGACATTGCCAAAAGGGCGGTGCGCGAGGCGCGCACCGGCGGATTTGACGTGCTCATTCTCGACACCGCCGGACGGCTGCACATCGACGAAGAGCTCATGGAGGAGGTCAAGGCCATCCGCGCCGTGGCCGCCCCGCGCGAGACCCTGCTGGTGGCCGACGCCCTGACCGGCCAGGACGCCGTCAATCTGGCCAGCAGCTTCGATGAGGCCATCGGCATCACCGGCATCGTGCTCACCAGAGTCGATGGCGACGGGCGCGGCGGCGCGGCCCTGTCCATGCGGGCGGTGACCGGCAAGCCCATCAAGCTCATGGGCACCGGCGAAAAGCTCGACGAACTGGAGCCCTTTCACCCCGAGCGCATCGCCAACCGCATCCTCGGCATGGGCGACATCGTCTCGCTGGTGGAAAAGGCCGCCAGGACCATCGACGCCAAAAAGGCCCAAAGGCTCGCCCAGCGCCTCAGGAAGGGGGCCTTCACCCTCGATGACCTGGCCGGGCAGCTCAGGCAGATGCAGAAGCTGGGCGGCATGCAGGGCGTCATGGGCATGCTGCCGGGCATGGGCAAGATCAAGAAGCAGCTGGCCAACGCCGATCTCGACGATGCCATCCTCAAGCGCCAGCTGGCCATCATCTCCTCCATGACGCCCAAGGAGCGCACCTTCCCCAAGATCCTCAACGCCTCGCGCAAGAAGCGCATCGCCGCCGGATCGGGCACCTCCGTGCAGGACATCAACCGGCTGGTCAAGATGCACCGCCAGATGGCCACCATGATGAAGAAGATGGGCGGCAAGAAGGGCTCCATGATGGGCCGCATGTTCGGCATGGGCGGGGCGGGCGCCCCTTCCGCGGCCGAGCTGGAGCAGATGCAGGCCGAGCTGGCCGGCATGGATCCCGATCAGCTGCCGCCGGAGCTGCGCGAGCTGGCCAGAAGCGCCAAAGAAGGCTCCGCCCCTGCAACCCCGGCCCTGCCCAAGGGCATGCCCGGCCTTCCCGGCCTGGGCGGATTGCCCGGCGCCGGCGGCCTGCCCGGCTTAGGCGGCATGCCGCCATTTCCCATCGGCAAGGGCAAGAAACGCAAGTGAGCCAATTCTCCGGGCGGCCTCCACCCCCGCCCGGTCCGCAATCATCCCCAACACCAACCAAGAGACACAGAGAACTGCCAAGGAGCAAGAAACAATGGCTTTGAAAATCCGCCTGGCCCGTGGCGGCGCCAAGAAGCGCCCCTATTACCGCATCGTCGTGGCCGAGAACACCGCCCCGCGCGATGGCCGCTTCATCGAGAAGATCGGCGCCTACAATCCCCTGCTGCCCAAGGACAGCGAGGAGCGCGTGAAAATCGACATCGAGCGCGCCAAATACTGGCTTTCCGTGGGCGCGAAACCCACCGACCGGGTGCTGCGCTTCCTCGATGCCGCCGGATTGGCCAAGCGCCCGGCGCGCAACAATCCCAACAAGGGCAAGCCCGGCGCCAAGCGCCTCGAGCGCGAGGCCGCCGCCCGCGAGGCTGCCGAAGCCGCCGCGGCGGAGGCGGCGGAAGCCGAAGGCGGCGCGCAAGACTGAACGGACGCGCAGGACTGAATGCCGCAAAAAACGAAACTGGTTGTCATGGGCGTCATCACCGCCGCCCATGGCATCCGTGGCGAAGTGAAGCTGAAAAGCTTCACCGCAAGACCTGAGGACATCGCCGCCTATGGCCCTTTGCTGATCGAAAATGGGCCGCAGGTTGTGCGCATCCTGTCGCTGAAACCGGCCAGGGGGCAGTTCATCGCCCGCCTGGAAGGGATCGATGAGCGCACCGCCGCCGAGGCCCTGAAGGGCAAAAAACTCAAGCTGGAGCGCGCCCGCCTGCCCGAGCCGGAAGAGGAAGAGTTCTATTATTCCGATCTCATCGGCCTGAAGGCCGTGGATGGGACCGGCCGGGAGCTGGGCGAGGTGGCCGCGGTGCACGATTTCGGCGCCGGAGACCTGCTGGAAATTCGCCCCAGGGGCGGCGGCAAGAGCTTCTTTTTGCCATTTACCAGGGAAGCTGTGCCCGAAATCGACATCGCCGGGGGAGCCATCACCATATGCCCTCCCGGTGATGATGAAACGGAAGAGCCCTGAGGTGACGGGAAAGGACAAGCCATGTTCGATTATTCGCTCTTGCACTGGATGACATTTTTCGCCGCCGCAATCTTGTTGAACATTTCACCGGGGCCGGACATCGCCTTCATCCTGGGCCAGACCTTGCGCGGCGGCCGCGCCCACGGGTTTGCCGCCATGTTCGGCATCTGGAGCGGGGCCTTCGGCCATGTGCTCATGGCCGCGGCCGGTCTTTCGGCCATTCTGGCGGCCTCGGCCACCGCCTTTTCCATCGTCAAGTGGGCCGGCGCGGCCTATCTGGTCTGGCTGGGAGTATCCGCCCTGCGCTCTGGCGGCGGCGGTTTCATGGCCGAAAATGCCCCGGCTCCGGCGGCCCTTGCGGCGGTTTTCCGCCAGGGAGTGCTGGTGGCGCTGCTCAATCCCAAGGTGGCGGTGTTCTTTCTCGCCTTCCTGCCGCAATTCGTGACCCCCGGCTCCGGCCCGGTCTGGGCGCAGATGTTTCTTCATGGCGTCCTGATCATCGCCGTGGCGGCCTTCGTCGAGCCTTTCCTCGTTCTCGCCGGGGATCGCCTGGCGCGCGCCTTGCGGGCCAACCCGCGCATCGGCGCATGGATGGACCGCTCACTGGGCGCGATCTTCATCGCCCTGGGCATCAAGCTCGCCTTGCAGGAGCGCTGATCTTGCCTTTCGCCGCCACCGTCCTGACCCTCTATCCGGAAATGTTCCCCGGCCCTCTCGCCCATGCCCTGGCCGGGCGGGCGCTGGAAAAGGGCCTGTGGACGCTCAAGGCGCGCAACATCCGCGATGCCGCCACGGACAAGCACCACACCGTCGACGACACCCCCGCCGGTGGCGGCGTGGGCATGGTGCTCAAGCCGGACGTCCTGGCGCGCGCCATCGATGCGGCTTCTGCGCCTGATGACCCCCGCCCGCGCCTGCTCATGAGCCCGCGCGGCATCCCGCTCACCCAGCAGAAGGTGCGCCAGTGGGCGCAGGGCCCCGGCCTGCTCATCGTCTGCGGGCGCTTCGAGGGAGTGGATGAGCGCGTCATCGAGGCGCGCAACCTGCTGGAGG
This sequence comes from Hyphomicrobiales bacterium, assembly GCA_026987255.1. Lineage (GTDB taxonomy): Bacteria > Pseudomonadota > Alphaproteobacteria > Rhizobiales > Aestuariivirgaceae > Thermopetrobacter. The sequence continues at coordinate 7,528 of JALSNA010000377.1, forward strand.
TCTCGGTGGGCGACTATGTCCTCTCCGGTGGCGAGGTGGCCGCCATGTGCCTGCTCGATGCCATCGTCCGCCTCATCCCCGGCGTCATGGGCAAGATGGAATCGGCCGATGCCGAAAGCTTCGAGGACGGCCTTCTGGAGCATCCCCACTATACCCGCCCGCGCCAGTGGGAAGGCCATGAAATCCCCCCCGTCCTGCTTTCGGGCAACCACGCCGAAATCGCCCGCTGGCGCAGGCAGAAGGCCGAAGCCCTCACCCGCGCCCGCCGCCCGGATCTGTGGAAGAAGCGCCCCCCGGACGCATAGGGTCAGGACTCATAAAGAGGGATGACATATGCAGGATTTAGGCAAAATATCAGCTTTCTTTCGTCCGCGGGTAATACCTGAAGGTATTGTCGAGGGCGAAAGGACGCTGATATGCAGCATAAATTCTGCAGTAGCCGTGCAAATTTATGGGTCCTGACCCTAGGGTCAGGACTCATAAAGAGGGATGGTGGATGCAGGATTCAGGCAAAATCCCGGTGTCTTTTCGTCCGCAGGCAATACTTGAAGGTATTGGCAAGGGCGAAAAGGCTCCGGGATGAAGCATGAATCCTGCAGATGCCGTTCAAATTTATGGGTCCTGACCCTAGACAT
>JALSNA010000378.1 GCA_026987255.1 Hyphomicrobiales bacterium
GAGCAAAACGGCAACCTGGTCGCCGTCTGGCCGGTGTAATTGCACAAACCCCGGCCCGCCTCAGCGCACTAAAAAAGGCTCGTGCCCCCGCCCGGACACCTCACCTATCCTCTGGGTGGCCGGGCGGGGGCGCGGGCCGGCGCGACGCACCTCCGTGCATTAAAGAAAGGCTCGTGCCCCCTCCCATCCGCCTTGCGTATAATCCTGGGTGGATGGGCGGGGGCGCGGGCCGGCGCGACGCGCCTCAGCGCAAAAAGAGGCCCGTGTCCCCTCCCAACCGTCTTACGCATAATCCTGGGCGGTTGGGAGGGGGCGCGGGCCGGTGCGACGCACTTCCGTGCATTAAAGAAAGGCCCGTGTCCCCTCCCAACCGTCTTACGCATAATCCTGGGCGGTTGGGCGGGGGCGCGGGCCGGTGCGACGCACTTCCGTGCAAAAATGCGGGCGCGGGCCGGTGCGATGCGCCTCAGCGCACAAAAGAAGGCCCGCGCCCTCCTTTCGCACAGATACCCCACTTCCATTCACCGCGTTAACCAGTTGTTAACCATATTTCAGCGACATGAAAAATCAGGTTTTTACTATCATGGGTTGATTCGGCGGGAGAGAATCATGCGGGGGATCAAGACGGGCCTGGCAACGGCCATTGCGCTTTGGATGGCTTTTGGCCCGCAGGGCGTTCATGCGGAAAGCCTGAAGGCGGCCATCCGCCATGCGTTGAAGACGCATCCGGAGATTGCCGCCCTGCGCCACAACAGGCGCGCCATCCGTCAGGAATTGAAGGCCGCCAAGGGGCTGTGGCTGCCCAAGGTGGACGTGGTGGCCAAGGCTGGCGGTTACACCAGCAAGGACACCACCCAGGAACGCTTCGAGGTTTCGACGGTTATCACCCAGCCGCTGTTCGACGCGGGCCGCGGCAGCTCAGAGCGCAAGCGCCAAAGGGAGCGCGTGGCCTCGGCCAGGGCGCGCATCGACGATACCGCGACAGCCGTCGCCCTGCGCGTCATCCAGGCCTATACCGAGGCCCAGCGCGCCCACGCCACCCTGGCGGCCGCCAAGCGCAATCTGCGCGCCTTGCAGAACATCGCCTGGATGGTGCGCCGCCGCGCCAGCGCCGGGTCCGGCGATGCCGCAGAGACGGCCCAGGCGGCCTCCCGCGTGGCTGCCGCCCGCGCCGCCCTGGCCGAGGCGCGCCAGAAGGTGCGCGATGCGCGCGCCTTGTATGTGACCACGGTCGGTCATGAGCCGCGCAAGCTCTCCACCGCCGCCGTTCCCGCCCGGCGCATGCCGCGCACCCTGCGCGAGGCCATCCGCATCGCCCTGGGGCATGCACCCAAACTGGCCGCCCTCAAGCATGATGCCGAAGCCGCCCGCGCCGCCATCGGCACCGCCAAATCCGCCCTCATGCCCAGGTTCGACCTGGAATTGTCGGGCAATTACGCCAACCGGCTGAAAAACACTTCTGCCGAGGTGCTCAACGGCAAGGCGCTGGTGGTCATGAAGTGGAATCTCTTCAATGGCGGCATCAACGCCGCCCGCGTCAGCGAGGCCAGGGCCCGCGCCTCGGAGGCCAGATCCCTGGCCTTTGCCTCCGCCCTGCGCATAGAGCGCGAGCTGCGCTTTGCCTGGAACGCCATGCAGGCCTCCCGCCAGCGGGTGCGTTATCTGCGCCGCCAGCTGGCCGCCAACCGCCGCTCACTGGCGGTGCAAAAGCGCCAGTTCACCATGGGACGGCGCACCCTTCTGGACATTCTCGACACCCAGAACGAGATCTTCATGGCCGAGGCCAACCTCAACAACGAGGTTTTCTCCGGCCGCTACAATGCCTGGAAGGTCCTGGCCATCACCGGCCG
>JALSNA010000379.1 GCA_026987255.1 Hyphomicrobiales bacterium
GATCCGGGTGAAGGCGTGGCAGGAGAATGGGCAGGCCATCGCCGCCATCACCGATACCGGCATAGGCATTGCCGCGCAGCATCTGGAGAAGCTGGGACGGCCGTTCGAGCAGGTGGGCGGCGGCTTTACCGCCCGCAAGGGCGGCTCCGGCCTCGGCCTTGCCATCTCGCGCTCGCTGGTGGAGATGCACGGCGGTGCGCTGGAAATTGCCTCGCGCCTGGGTGAAGGCACTACCGTCACCGTGATCCTTCCCCGATCCCCGGCGCAGACATCCTCTCCCAGGCGGGCCACGGCAAGCTGACCCTCCCCTTTGCACCCGGACAAACAAAGGCCCACTGCCCCTCCCAACCGCCTTGCGCAATATCTGGGTGGTTGGGAGGGGGAGTGGGCCGGAACGAGTGCACAAACTCCGTTTGTGCACCCGGACAAACAAAGCCCACTGCCCCTCCCAACCGCCTTGCGCATGCTCCTGGACGGCCAGAGCGGGGAAGCAGGCCGGCGCGAGTGCGCAAATTCTCTTGGCCAGCTCGCGCAAAACGTGTGTTATCCCTTTGTTAACCATGATGCCTTTCAATGCCGGCCGAAGGGACGGAACAAGGCCGCTTCGTCCCGGCCATTGGCCGGACGAAAAGGGCGGATGACCGTCCACAATCGGGGGAAACGGCGCGCTGGCCATGCTGTGCGCGCCATGTGACGGGGAGCGCGGCCAAAGCCGCGAGACGGTCATGGCGAAAATCATCAGCTTTCCCGCCAGCGCGCGCAAGGCGGACAATGGCGTGCCGGTGCCCGGCACAGATGCCCAGGTGATCCTGTTTTCCGGCGTGCGCTATGAATATCTGAGCGATGAGCCCACTGCCCGCCCTTCGGGCTCAAGGTGCGCCTTGCGCCCTGCCGGTTCTTCCTTCCAGGGCGGTTCATCGCAAGGGCAGGGCAGGCGGATCAGTTGATGGCCGGTTCCGGCAGCGGATCGGGATAGGCCGTGCAGGTGGTGGCCGCGAGGGCCTCCAGCTTGCGCCGCCGCGCACCGGGATGATCCACATAGACCTGCGTTACGGCCAGCACCTGCGCATCATCGAGCGGCACCACGAGCTTGCCGCCGCGCAGCCGCGGGGCCTGAATGGCGCCATTCCCGGCATCCCGCATGTGCTGGAAGACGATGGTCAGCTGATCGACCCCCGCATGCCGGTCGTTGAGCGTATAGACGACATTTCCCGCCCTGGAATAGGCCGTCACCGACCAGTAGCCGGCCGGAATGGGGGCGCGCAACTCCACCCGCCCCGCTCCCGGTTGCACGACGCAGCCGCCATAGAGCATGTGTTTCAAGGGCCATCGGGTGAAGTTTTTCAGCATCTTGGGGGTGAAAACCCGGTAGGTGTTCATCCCCTCCGCAGCCAGGGAGGCAAAGCGCGCCGGCATCTTGATCCGTGGCGCGAAAAGCACGATGGCGATATGGGTGATGATCACCAGGAGGGCCGTGGCGATGAACCAGAAGAAGCGGCTTTTCATGAACACATCCCCCGCCTGATGCGCAAGGGCGCTTCCAGAAGCCTTTCGCGCCCCATGGGCCCGGCAGTGAACAGATGCAGCACCAGGGTGATCCGGCCGCGGCCCGGCATGGCCAGCCAATTGCCGGGTTGCGCCATGGCGCTCAGCGTGATGCGCAGTCTGCCATCATGGCCGTAGATGACATCGTGGGAGGAAATTTCCGTCACCGCCGCCTGCCCGTCTTCAGTGCCGTTCGCATGGGCGCTCAAGGCCCACCAGCGGATTTTCGGCATCGGCCCTTCAAGGACATATGTGCAGGCCGCATCGATGGCCCGTCCTGCGTCATCGGATTGCGCCTCGAAGTCCAGCCGGTCGAAATGGCTCGGCGGCGCCTGTCCTTGCCAGATGTAATGCAACCGCGCATAGGGAGAGCCCGAATCCGCCCCCGATTCCGGCCACACGACCCATGCTCCGGCCCGCACCGCGCCTGAAAACGGTCCGCCACCGGCCATGTAGATGGCCGAAACATAGCCCCCGCTAATGCCCACGATGGCGAAAATGATGAATTTGACCAGACCGTTCACCTGTCCAGGGTACCCATGGTTTCGGATCAGCGGAAGATGTTCCAGAAGTTGCGCACCTTGCGGGCGTTGCGCCGGGCGCGCGTCCTGTTCCTTTTGATTTTGCCATAATTGGTCCGGTTTGTCCGCCGCCGCTTGAAATTGTTGCGCCGGTTGTCCACCCGGAAGATGCTGAACATGTCGCGCAAGGTGCCCACCACAGGATCGTTGCGTCTTGCGGTCTTGATCCTGCGGGAGCGCTTGGTGCGCGCCCTGGGCACCTGCACGAGGATGTCGCTGTCGCCGATGCCCGTCACCCCGGGCGCCAGATCGCCAGCCGCCGCGGCCATCACCTGGCCCTTGGCCCTGCGCATCTTGGCCGCATAGGCCCGGTAGCGGCCATCGAGCGGAATGCCGGGCAGCGCCTTGGGCTCCTTGCCCTCCAGCGCCATGAGCATGAACCGGCGCCAGGTCATGGCCGGCAGCGAGCCGCCGGTGGCCCGGCGCGTCGGCATGTAGTTGTCATTGCCGAACCACACCCCGGTGACCAGGTGCCCGGTAAAGCCCATGAAATAGGCGTCGCGATAGCTCGACGTGGTGCCCGTCTTGCCCGCCTGCGGGGTGAAGCCGAGATTGGCGCGCCGCGCCGTGCCGCCGGTGACCACCTTGTTGAGCATGGTGTTCAGCTCGGCGATCTTTTCATATGGGATGGTCTGCTCCGGCTTAGGCCCGTTGCGCTTGCGCGAATAGAGCAAGGTGCCATCCGGACGGCGGATTTCCAGCACCGTGTAGGGCTCCACCCGCTTGCCGCCATTGGCGAAATTGGCATAGGCCGCCGTCATGTCCAGCAGCGTGACCTCGTTGGAGCCCAAGGGCAGCGAGGGCACCGGCCGCAGCTTGGCGCGCAGGCCCACCTTGTGGGCCGTCTCGATGATGAACTTGCGCCCGATCTTGGTCATCAGCCGCACCGGCACCGAGTTGTAGGAATGCGCCAGCGCCTGGGTCAGGGTGACCCGCCCGTGATAGCGCCGTGAATAGTTGTGTGGCGTCCATCCGCGGATGGTGATCGGCGCATCCAGCACCACGGTGCGCGGCGTATAGCCCTTCAGCAGCGCCGCCAGATAGACGAAGGGCTTGAAGGCCGAACCCGGCTGGCGCAGTGCGTCCGTCGCCCGGTTGAACTGGCTGGCCTCGTAGTCGCGCCCGCCGATGATCGTCTTGACGGCGCCATCGGGCTCCAGCGCCACCAGCGCCGCCTGGCTGGCCCGGTAGGCCTTGCCTTCCTTCTCCAGGATGCTGTTGACCAGCTTTTGCGCCCGTTCTTGCAATTTGGTGTCGATGGTGGTCTTGACTTCCACCACGTAATCGTTGGTCAGGTGCTGCTTGCGCAGGGTGTCGATGGTTTCGCGATAGACCCAGTCCATGAAGTGGTTGGGCGCATAGGTGTCCTTCTTGCCGGCGATCTCCACCGGCATCTGCCGCGCCTGCAGCAGCTCGCCATAGGAGATGAATCCGGCATCCAGCATCCGGTAGAGCACCACGTTGGCGCGCGCCATGGCCGCCTTGGGGTGCCTGTCCGGCGCATATTTGGACGGCGCCTTGAACAACCCGGCCAGGATCGCCGCCTCCTTGATGTTCACGTCGCGCACCGACTTGCCGAAATAGTATTGCGCCGCCGCCTCGATGCCATAGTTGCCCGCCCCCATGTAGGAGCGGTCCAGATACATCTTGAGGATCTCGTCCTTGGACAGCCGCGCCTCGATCCACAGCGCCAGGAAGGCCTCGTGGATCTTGCGCCTAAAGGAGCGCTCCGGAGAGAGAAACAGGTTCTTGGCCAGCTGCTGGGTCAGGGTCGAGCCGCCCTGGCGCACCCCTTGCGCCTTGGCGTTGGCGATGGCGGCGCGCAGGGTGCCGATGAAATCCACCCCGATGTGATCATAGAAGCGCGCATCCTCGGTGGCCAGCAGGGCCTTGATGACATGCGGCGGGATTTCCTTCAGCGGCACCGCGTCGTCCTGGCGGATGCCGCGATGGCCGATGATGTCGCCGTTCATGTCGGTGATGGTCACCGCATACTGGCGCTTCTTGTTCCATACGTCCCCCTCGCCGGAGAACGGCGGCAGGGCATAGGCCACCAGGATGAAGGCAAAAGCCAGCCCGAAAGTGGCCGCATCGTCGATCAGATCGACGAAAAGCCGCTTTATGCCACGCACCCGGAAATGTTCCAGAAAGGCCGCATAGGCCGACCAGCCGCGCAAGATGGCGTCCTTGATCTCGAACAGGGTCGAGCTGATCCACGAATCCACACCGAGGAAAAAGCCCGTTATGCGGCCATATATGCCCCCCGTGCGGCTGTTGCCTGGAGTTTTGTCCGAGTCTTGCGCCAACTTCCGGCTCCGTTTGTCCGCATCCCGTTCAGAGTATGGCATGATGAGCACCCATTCATGCTTTTAGCATGAAAATCCTTGCCAAACCTCTTTCATTTCGTCATTTGCGCCTCTATCCCGAGGAGATAGTATGGCGCGCCCGCCCAGGCAAGGAATTGCAGCAAGGACATGGCATTTCCATGACGAGACCCTTCTGGAAAACGAAAACCCTGCGCCAGATGAGCGCCGCCGAATGGGAGTCCCTGTGCGACGGCTGCGGCCGCTGCTGCCTGGTCAAGCTGGAGGACGAAGACACCGGCGAGATCCTCACCACCTCGGTCATCTGCGCCCTCTATGACACCGAAAGGGGCGGCTGCCAGCACTATGGGCAGCGCTTTGAGCACATGCCCGATTGCATCGGCCTCACCCCGGACAATATCGCCACCATCCCCTGGCTGCCCGCCACCTGCGCCTACCGTCTGCTCCATGAGGGCAAGGATCTGCCCCCCTGGCATCCCCTGCGCAGCGGCGATGCGCGCACCGTCGCCGAGGCCGGCATTGCCGTCCTCGATGAGGTCATCAGCGAGGCGGCGGTGAACCTGGACGATCTGCCCGCCTACATCCGCCAATGGCCGCACATGGGCCCACGGCAGAAGCCGGCAAAGGAAAAAAAGGAAAAAAAGCCCAAAAAGTAGGAAAAAAGTCCTTGACAAGCGTGCCGCTCTCTGCTACACATCCTGCCATGCTCAGACAATCAGGTCAGGCGGCGCCTCCCGCCGCCGCGATCTTGCCCGTTTCACCCGCCCTTTCCGGCGGGTTTTTTGTTGCCTTTTCCGGACAATGCCATGCCCAGGCCCGCCGCCAGTATCACCCGCACCGCCGCCCGCCGCCTGCGCCGCCTGGTGGAGCAGCGCCTGGCCGCCTTCGAGGCGCTCACCACGGAGACCGGCAAGGAGCAGACAGCCAGCGAGCTGGAGCGCCAGGGCAGGGCCCTCATCGCCCTGATGAAGGCTCTCGAGGCGGCCCTTGCCATGGAAGGCCGCGCCAGGGTGAAGGCGGCGGGGCAGGGGAGGGCAAAGGCCGATGACGACGCCGCCTGCGCGCGCCTTGCGAGACGCCTTGAAGCGCTGCTTGCGCCGGTATCCGCCCCGCGCCCTGTTGACGAAACTGAGCGCCGCTGAGCGCGCCTGCATCGAGTCATGCTGGCCGCTCACCGCCCGCGACGACCAGTTGCCGCCGGATTTCTTCGATCCGGCCATCCGCTGGCGCGCCTGGCTGTTCATGGCCGGGCGCGGCGCCGGCAAGACGCGCGCCGGGGCCGAATGGATCAGGGCCGAGGTGGCCCGCGCCGGCGAGCCTGTGCGCATCGCCCTCATCGCGCCCACCCTGCATGACGCCCGCTCCGTCATGGTGGAGGGCGTCTCCGGCCTGCTGGCGGTGCATGGCGCGGATGAAAGGCCGCTCTGGGAGCCCTCCCGCCGCCTGCTCACCTGGCCGGATGGCTCCATGGCGCAGGTCTTTTCGGCCGACGAGCCGCAATCCCTGCGCGGCCCGCAGTTTCATCTCGCCTGGTGCGACGAGATCGCCCGCATGCAGGCCGCAGAACAGGTCTGGGACATGCTCATGTTCGCCCTCCGGCTGGGGCAGGCCCCGCGCGTGCTGGCCACCACCACCCCGGCCCCCGTGCCGATCCTGCGCCGCCTGCTGGGCACGCCCGGCCTGTGGCTCTCAAGGGCGCGCACCGCCGACAATGCCGCCAACCTGCCGCGCGCCTTTCTCGCCGCCATGGAGGAGCAATACGGCGGCACCCGCCTGGGCCGCCAGGAACTGGATGGCGAATGGCTCGATGATGATGCAGGCAGTCTGTTCAGCCGCGCCGCCATCGATGCCGCCCGCGCTGCCCGTGCCCCCGATCTGGCCCGCGTGGTCATTGCCGTCGATCCGCCGGTGACCAGCCATGCGGCCTCCGATGCCTGCGGCATCGTCGCCGCCGGCATCGCCGCCGATGGCCACCTTTACGTGCTCGAGGACGCCACCATCACCAGGGCCAGTCCGGCCCGCTGGGCCGCCGCCGCCATTGCCGCCTATCACCGCCACGCGGCGGACCGCATCATCGCCGAGGTCAACCAGGGTGGCGACATGGTGGAGGCGGTCATCCGCCAGGTGGACGCCTCGGTGGCCTATGCCCCGGTGCGCGCCAGCCGCGGCAAGACCCTGCGCGCCGAACCTGTCGCCGCGCTCTATGAACAGGGCCGCGTCCACCACGTGGGCGCCTTTCCCGAACTGGAGGATGAATTGTGCAACCTTGAAGCCCTCGCCGCATCCACGAAAAGCCCCGACCGCGCCGACGCCCTGGTCTGGGCCCTCACCGCCCTGGCCCTGACCCGCCACCCCACCCCCCGCGTGCGGGCTCTGTAATCATCACACCAACCCCGGAACACCCCATGTCATCCATTTTCTCCCGCCTGCGGGCCGCTTTCGCGCCCCCGCCGCAGACACGCGCCTGCGCGCCCATGGGCAATTTCTTCGAGCTGCATCCTCTCGGCGAGCCCGGTTGGCCCACGCGCAATGGCGAAACCTTCGCCCGCGAGGGCTTTGCCGCCAATCCGGTGGGATACCGCTGCGTTTCCATGATCGCCCAGGCGGTGGCCTCCATCCCCTGGCAGGCCCGCCAGGGCCATGAGGCCGCCCCGGATCATCCCGCCCTGGCCCTGCTGGACAGGCCCAACCCGGCCCAGTCCGGCTCCGAACTCATCCACGCCCTGATCAGCCATTTGCAGATATCCGGCAATGGCTGGCTGAAGATCACCCTGCTCGGGGGCCGGCCCGCCGCCCTGCACGTGCTGCATCCGCGCCGGGTGCGCATCATTCCCGGCCCCGACGGCTGGCCCGCCGCCTGGGAATATGCCGCGGGCGGGCGCACCCAGCGTCTGGCCCAGGCTCCCGGCGATCCCCTGCCGCCGGTGTGGCAGATGCGCCTGTTCTCGCCGCTGTCGGACATCGAAGGGCTTTCGCCCTTTTCCGCCGCCGCCCGCGCCGTGGACATCCACAATGCCGCCGCCAGCTGGTCCAAGGCCCTGCTGGACAATGCCGCCCGCCCCTCCGGCGCGCTCGTCTACCGCGCCGACGGCGGAGCCGGACTGGCCCCGGAGCAGTTCGCCCGCCTCAAGGAGGAGCTGGCCGAGGCCTATTCCGGGGCGCGCAACGCCGGCCGCCCCATGGTGCTGGAAGGCGGCCTGGAGTGGACATCCCTCTCCCACAGCCCGCGCGACATGGAGCACATCGAGCTGCGCCATGCCGCGGCCCGCGACATCGCCCTGGCCTTTGGCGTGCCGCCCATGCTGCTGGGCATCCCCGGCGACAACACCTTCGCCAATTATGCCGAGGCCAACCGCACCTTCTGGCGCCAGACCGTCCTGCCCCTGGCCCGCCACCTGGCCCAGGGGCTCACCGGCTGGCTCAGGCCGGTCTGGGGCGAGGATTTCGTTCTCCTCCCCGACGCCTCCGCCGTCGAGGCTCTCTCCGAGGAACGCGCCCGCCTGTGGAAGCGCCTCAACGAGGCGAATTTCCTCACCATCAACGAAAAGCGCCAGGCCGCCGGACTGGCGCCCATCGAGGGCGGCGATCGCCTGGCCCCAGGAGACGATCCATGCGCGTGACCTTGAGCACATCGGGCGAGTTTTCCGGCTATGCCTCCCTGTTCCATGTCCGCGACGGCGGCGGC
>JALSNA010000380.1 GCA_026987255.1 Hyphomicrobiales bacterium
CCCGCGCCGCCTCGGCCCAGAAGGCTTGCGGATCGGTTTTCCAGCTCTCATAGACCTCGTGATACCGGCTCATGTCTTCCCTCTCCTTTATTTTTTGGCCTTTTGGCCATAGTGACCCACCGCCCCTGGCGCGCGCAAGCCCGCAAAAAGGATAGGCCTGCCCGGGCCCTTGCCAGATATGGAACAAAACGGCTACTCTGGGGCATGGCAAATTCCGGGGTTGACTGGCAGGCGCGCAGCGAGGTGGTGCGCCTGAAGGGGGCGTTTGGACCCATAGGTGGGATGACAGTGGAAAGGGAGATCATGGGAGACATCGTGGACAGGATACGCGCCGATCATACCATGATGGTGCGGCTGCTGGGGCGGCTCGAGACGCTGGTGGGGTCATTCACCCAAGGTGGCGAGCCGGATCTGCATCTGATGGGGGAGATGATCGACTTCCTCGTCACCTATCCCGACATGTGTCATCACCCGATGGAAGATCTTCTCTATGACGCCCTGGAAAGGAAGGCGCCACAGGCGGCCGCCAGTATCGCCGACATGCGCCGCGAACACGAGGCCATGGCCGGGCAGTTGCGCAATCTGGCGCAGGCCATGTCCTCCATCCTCATGGAAGTGGAGGTTTCACGCGAAACATTCTCTGCCATGGTGCGCAATTTCATGGCCCGGCAGTTGCACCACTTGACCAATGAGGAAACCGGCCTTTTGAAAATGGCTCGTGATGTGCTGGACGCGGAGGATTTGCAAAGGCTGGGGGATGAGGCCAGGGAGAAGATTTCCAATTTCGGCGAATGCCGGCAAATGGTGCGTCATGCGCACTTTCTGCCCGAGGCCGAAGCTGCGGAGAGATGATGCCGGCATGTGGGGGCAGCCCCATATGAAAAAGCCCCGCGATGCGCGGGGCTTTTGCCTTTTGATGAACTTGCGGGAATTTCCCAGGTCATTTCTCGTAAAGCACCGAGGGCAGCCAGGTGGCGATATCGGGCCAGAACCACAAGAGCAGCAGGGCGATGACCTGGATGGCCACGAAGGGCGCCACCCCGGCGTAGATGTGGGTGGTCTTGACCGCCTTGGGGGCCACCCCGCGCAGGTAGAAGAGGGCGAAGCCGAAGGGCGGGGTGAGGAAGGAGGTCTGCAGATTGATGCCCATCATGACGCCCAGCCATACCGGGCTCATGGTGACGCCGGGGGCGACCTCCATCTTGAGCAGGATGGGGGCGACGATGGGCACGACGATGAATATGATCTCGAGAAAATCCAGGAAGAAGCCCATGATGAACATCACGCCCATGACCAGCAGCATGGCTCCTATGGTGCCGCCGGGCAGGTTTTGCAGGAAGTCCTCGATGATGACATCGCCCTCGAAGCCGCGAAAGACCAGGGAGAACATGGCCGCGCCCACCAGGATGACGAAGACCATGGAGGAAATCTGCACCGTCGAGCGGCCCACGGAAGCCAGCACCGGGGTGCCATCGGCGTCATGCTCCTGCACGGTGCGCCACAGGCCGGTGAGAACGCCGATGGTCAAGATGGCGGAAAGAACCGCCGCCACGGCGATGGCGGCCCAGTCGGAGGCCGGGATGACATTGCGCTGGATGCGCAAATCGAAAAACATGGTGATGATGAAAAGGGCAAAGAGCGCTGCTGCTGCGGCCATGATCCAATGGGCGCGCCTGGGATCGATCTTGTAGCCGGCGAGCATGATTGCGCCCACCGCGCCAACGGAGGCGGCCTCCGTGGGTGAGGCCAGCCCGCCAAGGATGGAGCCGAGCACGGCGACAATGAGAATGAGCGGGGCGAAGAGGGTGCCCGCCAGCTGCTTGTAGAAGGCCTTGCGGTCGCCC
>JALSNA010000381.1 GCA_026987255.1 Hyphomicrobiales bacterium
AGACGATAACACGTTCGCCGCCGGGATAGAGCACCGGCGTGCCCATGATCACCCCGTCGGTCTTCATCGGGTGGATGTAGATCAGCTTTTGCGCCGCGCGCCGGGCAATGTCCTGGATGTCCATGGGCGGCATCTTGCCATGAACGGGCAAAGCCGCGGCGGATTTTTTCATCTTGCGGGGCACAGGATTTGTGAAGGGGCGGGAAATGACCTAATATCGCCCCCGGTGAACTGATTTGGAGAGGATGCATGAGCGCCGATGAGGAAGACGATCTCGACCTGCGCGAGCTCGACGATGAGGAACTGACCGAGCAGATCCAGGACGATCTCTACGATGGCCTCAAGGACGAGGTCTGCGAAGGCGTGGAGATCCTGCTGGAGCGCGGCTGGACGCCCTATGACGTGCTGACCAGGGCGCTGGTGGGCGGCATGCAGATCGTCGGCAATGATTTTCGCGACGGCATTCTCTTCGTGCCCGAAGTCCTGCTGGCGGCCAACGCCATGAAGGCGGGCATGGCCATCTTGCGCCCCTTGCTGGTGGAGACCGGCGCGCCCAAGCTGGGCAAGATGGTCATCGCCACGGTCAAGGGCGACATTCACGACATCGGCAAGAACCTGGTGGGCATGATGATGGAAGGGGCCGGGTTCGAGGTCATCAATCTGGGCATCAATACCGATGCCGAGGAGTTCCTGGCCGCCATCGACGAGCACAAGCCGGACATCCTGGGCATGTCGGCGCTGCTCACCACCACCATGCCCTACATGAAGACGGTCATTGACGAGCTGGTCAGGCAGGGCAAGCGCGAGGATGTCATCGTGCTGGTGGGCGGGGCGCCCCTCAATGCCGATTTCGCCAAGGCCATCGGGGCCGATGCCTATTGCAAGGATGCCGCCGTGGCGGTGGAGACGGCACAGGAATTGATGAAGCGCCGCCACAACCAGCGCGCCGGAGCCTGATAACGGCAATGACGGAAAGACCACGCAGACGCCGCCGCGGCGGGGCCGCCGCGCGCCGTGAGGAACGCTCCGCCGCCGCCAGGCGCTCCCGCCTTGCGCCGGGCGCACAGCTGGCGCCCGATGAGGAGCTGGCGGAGCACGGCAAGGGGGAAGGGCGCACCCTGATCATCGCCTGCGGGGCGCTGGCGCGCGAAATCCTTTTTCTCAAGAAGGCCCACGGGCGCGACGACATCGACCTGCACTGCCTGCCGGCCAGCTGGCACAATAGGCCGCAACATATCACCGAGGGCCTGCGCGCCCGCATCCGGCAGGGCAGGGCGCAAGGATACGAACGGATTTTCGCTGCCTATGCCGATTGCGGCACCGGTGGCAGGATCGACGCCATGCTGGCGCAAGAGGGGGTGGAGCGCCTGCCCGGGGCCCATTGCTATGCCTTCTATACGGGGGTGGAGGCCTTCATGGCGCGCCTGGAGGAAGATGCGCGGTGCTTTTTTCTCACCGATTATCTGGTGCGCAATTTCGAGACCCTGATCATCAAGGGCATGATGCTGGATGACCATCCCGAACTGCTGGAGGAATATTTCGGCAATTACGAAAAGCTGGTCTATCTGGCGCAGACGGAAGATGCGCAGCTGACAAGGCAGGCCGAGACGGCCGCCAGGCGGCTGAACCTGGCCTTCGAGCGGCGCTTCACCGGATTGGGCGATCTTGGGCTGGCTCTGGCTCCAGCCTGATCATTGACAGATGGCCTTCAGGGCTTTCCAGTCCTCATCGGGCAGGGCGGGGGTGGCGGGCCAGGCAGCGATGTGGCGGATGTGATCGATGCGCGCCTGGGTGGCCGGGTGGGTGCTGAGCATTTCGCCCAGCTTGCCCTCATCGGAGC
>JALSNA010000382.1 GCA_026987255.1 Hyphomicrobiales bacterium
TTCCCTTCGGTCTGCTTGTGGCGCACATGGCCGGCAAGGGCGATGTGCGCAAGATCGGCTCTGGCAACATCGGGGCCACCAACGTGCTGCGCACCGGCTCTCCGGCCCTGGCCGCCACCACCTTGCTTCTGGACATGTTCAAGGGCTTCATCCCCGTTTTGGCGGCGCGATGGAACGCCACAGAGACGGCCGCCCTGCTGGCCGGGCTGGGGGCCTTCACCGGCCATGTCTTTCCCATATGGCTGAAATTCAGGGGCGGCAAGGGCGTGGCCACCTACATCGGCATCCTGTTCGGCCTTTCCTGGCCGCTGGGGCTGGCCTGCATCGGCATTTGGCTGGCGACCGCCTTCATCAGCCGCATTTCCTCCCTCTCGGCTCTCGTATCCGCCGCCCTCATGCCGCTGCTGGCCTGGCTGATGGGCGCCAGCCCCTTGCGCATCGGCTTTCTGGCCGCCCTCGGCGCGGCCATCTTCCTGACCCACCGGGCCAATATCGCCCGCCTGCTGCGCGGTGAGGAATCGCGCATCGAATTCAAGAGCAAGACATGATCGCGCCGGGCCGGTTGCTCAGCGATGAACAGCGCCTGGACTGGCTGTGCCTGTCGCGCGCGCAGAACGTCGGCCCGGTGCTCTTCTACCAGCTCATCAACCGCTTTGGCGGGGCGCGCGCCGCCATCGAGGCACTGCCGGAACTGTCGCGGCGCGCCGGGCGCAAGACGCCCTTGAAACTCTATCCGAGAGAGCGCGCCGAGAGCGATTTCGCGCGGGCGCGCAAGCTGGGGGCGCGCTTCGTGGCGCGTGGCGAGGCGGGCTATCCGCCCTTGCTGCGCCATATCCCCGGCCCGCCGCCGCTGATCTGCATCAAGGGCCGCGCCGAGATGGCCGATCTGCCGCTTTTCGCCATCGCCGGATCGCGCAATGCCTCCGCCCTGGGGATGAAGTTCACCCGGCAGGTGGCGCGCGAGGTGGGAGCGGCGGGCTATGGCATCGTCTCCGGACTGGCGCGCGGCATCGACACGGCAGCCCATGAGGCGTCCATCGAGACAGGCACCATCGCCGTCATGGCCGGCGGCATCGATCACATCTATCCGCGCGAGAACGCCCGGCTGTTCGCGGCCATAGCCGAACGCGGGCTGATCGTTACCGAAATGACGCCGGGCACGCCGCCGAGGGCGCGCTATTTCCCGCGCCGCAACCGGCTGGTCTCGGGCATGTCCCTTGGGGTCTTCATCGCCGAGGCGGCCTTTCGCTCCGGCTCGCTGATCACCGCGCGGCTGGCCGCGGAACAGGGCCGGGAGGTCTTTGCCATGCCCGGCTCGCCGCTCGATCCGCGCGCCGCCGGGACCAACCGGCTGATCCGCGACGGCGCGGCGCTGGTGACCAATGCCGGCGACATTCTCGGCGTGCTGAACGAGCTGGCGGCGCGCGCCCTGCCGGAGGCGCGGGTCTTTCCCGATGATACGGAGATCATGGAGCCCGCCGGCATGATACAGGACACATCCGGCCTTGCCCCGCAAGAGCCCGCGCCGGGGCTGCACGAGCGCATCATCGCCCTGCTGTCGCCCGCGCCCGCGCCGCTGGACGACATCATCCGCGAAAGCGGCGCGGCGGCAAGGCAGGTCATCAGCGCCCTCATGGAACTGGAGCTGGCCGGACGCATCACGCGGGAGGCCGATGGCTCCATCCGGCTGGCCGCCTCATGACCCGGCAATGATGCGCGCGGCGGCGAATTTCAGCTCCGGGATCTTGCCGTCCGGATCGAGCTTCGGGTTGGTCAGCAGGTTGGCCGCCGCCTCGACGAAGGCAAAGGGGATGAAAAGCAACCCTTCGGCCATGCGCGTATCGGGGCGCGCCGCCAGGGTGATGCGGCCGCGGCGGGTGGCCACGGTGATCATCTGGCCTGGCGCTATGCGGTGAAAGGCCATGTCTTGCGGATTCATGGAGACGAAGGCCTCAGGCTCCAGGGCATCGAGCACATGGGCGCGGCGGCTCATGGCGCCGGTGTGCCAATGCTCCAGCACCCGCCCGGTGGTCAGCACGAAGGGCCAATCGCCATCGGGCCTCTCGGCCGGCGGCACCAGTGCCGCCGGGGAAAAACGCCCCTTGCCGTCAGCAGTCGGGAAGCGCTCGCCAAAGACGATGGCCTGCCCCGGATGGTCCGGGGCCGGACAGGGATAGGTCACCGCGCCTTCGCGCTCCAGCCGCTCCCAGGTGATGTTGTCCAGGGAGGGCATGGCCCTTTTCATCTCGGCGAAGATCTCCGCCGGCGTTTCATGGGCCCATTCCAGCCCCATGTGGCGGGCCAGATCCGTGATGATGCGCCAGTCGGGGCGCGCCTCGCCGGGCGGGGATATGGCGGCGCGGCCCATCTGCACCTGGCGGTTGGTATTGGTCACCGTGCCGGTCTTTTCCGGCCAGGCGGCGGCGGGCAACACGACATCGGCGAACATGGCCGTCTCGGTGAGGAAAATGTCCTGCACCACAAGATGATCGAGCGCCGCCAGTGCGGCGCGCGCATGGCTCAGGTCGGGATCGGACATGGCCGGATTCTCGCCCATGATATACATGGCGCGGATGTCCCCGGCGCGGGCGGCGGTCAGGATTTCCACCACTGTCAGCCCCGGCTTGCCGCTCAGGGGCGCGCCCCACAGCTTCTCCAGTTTGGCGCGGGCGGCATCATCGCCCACCGGGCGGTAATCGGGAAAGACCATGGGGATCAGGCCGGCATCGGAGGCCCCCTGCACGTTGTTCTGGCCGCGCAGCGGATGCAGGCCTGCGCCGGGCTTGCCGATGTTGCCGGTCATCAGCGCCAGGTCGATCAGGCAGCGCGCATTGTCCGTGCCATGCACATGCTGGGTCACGCCCATGCCCCACAGGATCATCACCGATTTGGCCTGGCCGATGGTTTTCGCCGCATTGCGGATGACTTTCGCCTCGATGCCGCACAGTTGCGCCATGGGCTCGGGGGCAAAGGGCGCCAGATGGGCCTTCATCTCCTCCCAGCCGGTGGTGCGGCGGGCGATGAAATCCTCGTCCGCCAGCCCCTCGCGCAGGATCACGTGCATGATGGCGTTGAGCAGGGCCACGTCGGACCCGGCATGGAACTGCATCATGATGTCCGCATGGCGCCTCAGTGCCTGGCCGCGCGGATCCATGACGATGAGTTTCGCCCCCGCCCTGGCGGCCTGCTTGATGTAGGTGGCGGCAACGGGGTGGTTTTCCGCCGGGTTGGAGCCGATGACCACGATGACATCGGCGTTCATGACCTCGGTGAAGGGGGCGGTGACCGCGCCGGAGCCGATCATCTCCATCAGGGCGGCCACCGAGGAGGCATGGCACAGGCGGGTGCAGTGATCGACGTTGTTGGTGCCGAACCCTGAGCGGATCAGCTTCTGGAACAGGTAGGCCTCCTCGTTGGAGCCCTTGGCGGAGCCGAAACCGGCCAGGGCATCGGGGCCATGATCGCGCAAGGCGGCCCTGAAGCCATCCGCGGCCACCCCCAGCGCCTCTTCCCAGGAGGCGGGGCGGAAATGGCTGAAGGGATCGGCCGGGTCCACGTTCACCCCCTTCTCCCGGCCCGGCAGGCGGATCAGAGGCGTGGTCAGCCTTTGCGGATGGGCGGTGTAATCGAAGGCGAAACGGCCCTTGACGCACAAACGCTCCTCGTTGGCCGGCCCCATGCGCCCTTCGGCGCGCAGGATGCGGCCACCTGCGCTGATATAGTCCAGCTGGCAGCCCACCCCGCAATAGGGGCACACGGTAGAGGTTGATTCAATAGTTGAGGACTTTTCTCCAACAATGGTTTCTTCATGGCTTTTTTCGCGCAAGGCTCCGCTGGGACAGACCATGACGCATTCGCCGCAGGCCACGCAGGAGCTGGCGATGAGCGGATCGGCGAAATCGAAGCACACCGCAAGATCGCGGCCGCGCCCGGCCAGGGAGATGACCTCGTTGACCTGCACATCGCGGCAGGCCTGTGCGCACAGGCCGCACAGGATGCAGGCTTGTGGATCAAGGCTGAAGGCCGGGTGGCTGTCATCGGTTGCCCGGGGGGCGCGCGAGGGGGAAAAGCGCGATGTCCGCACACCGATGCGGGCGGCCTGGCGCATGAAGATTTCGTCCTTGCGCATGGCCTGCGGGGCGGCGGCGAGCAGAAGCTCGAAGACCATGCGGCGGGCCTTGACGGCCTTGTCCGAATCGTCCAGCAGCACCTCCATGCCCTCTTGCGCCGTGCGGCGGCAGGAGGGAGCCAGGGCACGCTCGCCCCTGATCTCCACCAGGCAGGCGCGGCAGCTGGCGGCCGGGTCATAGGCGGGCCCTGGCCGGTGGCACAGATGGGGGATGAAAATGCCCGCGCGGCTGGCGGCGGCGAAAATGGTCTCGCCCTCTTCGGCGGTGATGACGCGGCCATCGATCCTGAACGTCACGCTCATGACAGCACCTTCGGAAAATGGCGCAACAGCGACAGAAAGCCGTTTGGCGCCGCCTGCCCCAGCCCGCAGATGGAACCATCGCGCATGACGGCTCCCAGATCCTCCAGCAGCCGCCTGTCCCAGCTCTCCCCTTGCAGCAGCGCTTCGGCCTGCTTGCAGCCCTCGCGGCAGGGGGTGCACTGGCCACAGGATTCGGCGGCGAAGAAGGCGATCAGATTGCGCGCCGCCTCCTTCAGATCATCGCGCCGCGACAGCACGATCAGCGCATGGGAGCCCACGAAGGCGCCGTGTTTTTCAAGGCTGCCGAAATCCAGCGGCTCATCGGCAAGGGCGGCAGGCAGAATGCCCCCCGATGCGCCGCCGGGCAGGAAGGCCAAAAGCTCTTCGCCATCGGCCATGCCGCCGGCCATTGCGATGAGCTGGCGCGCCGTGGTCCCCGGCGGGGCCTGATATACGCCCGGCCTGGCCACCCGCCCACAGACCGAAAAGGCGCAAGGCAATGTCCCTTTCACCTCGCCGCGGGCGATGGCCGGCAGCCAGGAGATGGTCTCGACATTGTGCACCAGGGTGGGCCGGCCGAAAAGCCCGCGGGTGGAGACGAAGGGGGGCCTCTGGCGCGGCCAGCCGCGCTTGCCCTCCAGGGATTCGATCAGGGCCGATTCCTCGCCGCAGATATAGGCCCCCGCGCCGCGCCGCAGGTGGATGTAGTTTTTCGCCACGATGTGCAGATCCTCCAGCAATCCGGTCTCGCGCGACAGGATGCTCAGGATGTGCGGATATTCATCGCGCAGGTAGATGTAGATGCCCTGGGCCTTGAGGGCGGCAGCGGCGATCAGTGCCCCCTCCAGCACCCTGTGCGGGGTGCGCTCCAGGATGTGGCGGTCCTTGAAGGTGCCCGGCTCGCCTTCATCGGCATTGATGACGATGTATTTCGTTCCCTCCTGCGCGGCCACGGCGCGCCATTTGACATGGGCCGGAAAGCCCGCGCCGCCCATGCCGCGCAACCCGGCCGCCTCCATGCGCGCCAGCAGATCCTCCAGCCCGATCTGGCCCTTGCGCACCTGGCCGAAGGCGGCATATCCGCCGCGCTCCATGTATTGGCCGAAATCCTCGCAGGCCGGAATGACGGCATTGAGCCGCCCCTGGGCCGCGCACTGTGCAAGCTCATCGGCGCTGGCCCGGCCCAGCCTGCGCCGTCCGGCCATGGCGAAGGGGGCCTTGTCACAGCCGCCCATGCAGGAGGCCTCGATGACGCGCACATGCCCGCCAGCCTGAGCGCGCAATTCCGTCAGCAGCTCCTCCGCCCCGGCCATGGCGCAGGGCAAGGAGGTGCACACGCGGATGGTCACCGGTTCAGGGGGCTTTTCGCCATCGTCCACGTAATCGAAATGCTCATAGAAGCGCACCGTCTCGAAGACATCGGCCAGGGAGAGTTTCATGATCTGGGCCAGGGCCACCAGCAGGCGCGCCGGGACATGGCCATGCGCATCCTGGATCAGGTGCAGATGCTCGATCAGATGGGTGCGCTCCAGGGGCGGGTTGTCGCCCAAAAGGGCTGCCAGCTCGCCCATCGCGGCCGCATCGGGCTGCCTGCCACGCGGCAGATGCCGCGGCCTTTTTTTCCCTTTGCCCATGACGCCACCTTTTGGGCTGCCGTTGGATGCCAGGGGCATGCTAACGCAAAACCGGCCAGGCCGGATAGCCCTTTTTGTATCTTCAGCCCTTGCGCGCCTGGGCCTGGATGTATTTCATGAAGCTGCCCGTGCGGTAGCCCTTGTCATGGACATAATGATACATGGCGATGAACATGTCCGGCGCCATGAGGCCATCCATGCGCGCCGCCTCCATCTTGTCCGGCGCACCCTTCAGAACCGTCTTGATGTCCGGATCATAGAACAGGGTGATGGGCGTATAGAAAGCCCGGTGCTTCTTCGTCCACTCGCTTTCGCTCATGGTCTGGCCGTCGAAATCGGTAACCTCCCGCGATCCCAGCTTGTTGATCTGCAAAATGGCGAAATTCCTGCGCACGAAGGCACAGACTTCGGGCCTCGTGAAATAATCCTCGTGCATGCGCGCGCAATAGGGGCAGCCCTTGCGCTCCACCACGATGGCCAGCATCTTGCCCGCCTGCCGCGCCGCCTCCAGCTCCTCCTTCAGATCGAGGAAGGAGTTCTGGATGAACCACGGCTGCATGTGCAGCCCGTCCTCGGTCATCGTCGCCTTGGTGCAGGCCGGCTCCCCGCCCGCCCGCGCCGCAGCGCCGAGCAATGGCAGGGCCATGAGTGTCGTCAGGAAATGTCGTCTGTCCAGCATGTTCAGCCTCGTTCTTTTGCGTTTCCCCGAAGGCGAGTATAGTGGAACACACAGGAGAATGTGAATACAAATCGCCGTGTGAGAAAGGCCATCCCATGGGCAAGGCGAAAATCGGACTGGCGCTGGGCTCCGGCGCGGCGCGTGGCTGGGCCCATATCGGCGTCATCAAGGTGCTGCGCCATGCCGGCATCGAGCCCGATGTCATCACCGGCGCCTCCATCGGCGCGCTGGTCGGCGCCGCGGCCGCCACCGGCTCGCTGGAGCGGCTGGAATCATGGGTGCGCACCCTGAGCATGCGCGCCATTTTGGCCCTTTTCGATGTCGCCAAGGCGCGCGGCGGCCTCATCCGCGGCGAAGAGGTCACCCGCAAGCTGGCGAAACTGGGCATGAAAGGGCGCATCGAGGAGTTGCCCGTGCCCTACCTCGCCGTGGCCACCGACATGGCCACCGGCCGCGAGATCTGGCTGCGCGAGGGCGATCTGGGCAGCGCCATGCACGCCTCCTTCTCCATGCCCGGCCTCTTTGCCCCCTTCAAGCGCGATGGCATGTGGCTGCTCGACGGCGGCCTGGTCAACCCGGTGCCGGTCTCCGCCTGCCGCGCCCTGGGAGCGGACATCATCATCGCGGTGAACCTCAATGGCGATCTCATGGAGCGGCGCAAGATCGCCTCCATGGGCGCGCGCGAGCCCGACTTCATGGAGGGACTCCTCCAGCGCCTGCCCAACTCCATGGCCCAGGGCCTGCGCCACTGGTTCCCGCAGATGCAGGCGAGGGACAACGCGCCGGGCTATTTCGATGTCCTGGGCACCTCAATCAACATCATGCAGGACCAGATCACCCGCTCGCGCCTCGCCGGAGAGCCGCCGCACGTGCTCATCAACCCGCATTTGCCGGACTTCAACACCATGGACTTCGACCGCGCCGCCGAAGCCATTGCCGAAGGCGAAAAACGCACCCGCGCCGCCCTGCCCCGCATCCGCGATTTTCTGCACCGGTTCAGGGGGTAAAATCATCTCCCGCCATTTGCCGGACCATGGCTGTGATCCGACTCGAAGCTTGAAAAACCGGATTCGCAATTTCACAGGCACAACATGCATGAACCAGAGATGAACGGCCATTTCAGGTCATTTTCACATGGCCTCAAATACTTGAGAATCGCTTTCATGTGATTGAGAGCTCAGAGGAACCAATCATTCGTCAAGAAGGAGAAACTTCGTGAAACCCCCAATGAAGACCTTGAGCCTCATGGCCGCCGGTTTGGCCTTTGCCGCAATCCCGCTGATGGCCACATCCGCGCAGGCATCACTCTTGTGCCCGCCTGCGACGGGAGAGTTCGTTCTCTGTTACATCGTCAACAAATGTACTGAAA
>JALSNA010000383.1 GCA_026987255.1 Hyphomicrobiales bacterium
CATGTTCGTCCGCGCCAGGGCAAAATCCATCATCAGCCTGCACCTCTCCTCGTGGCCGCGCATCACGGGCCGGTTTCGTTTCATGAGATGAAATACCCAAAGCGCGGCTCTTGTCCAGCCCTGATTTTGCCCGCCATGTTCGCACAACCCGCCTTTTCCAGGAGACCGTCATGGCTGAGGACATCACCGCCCTGATCGGCGATACGCCGCTGGTGCGGCTGCGCAAGGCCTCGGAAGCGACCGGCTGCACCATTCTCGGCAAGTGCGAATTCCTCAATCCCGGCTTTTCCGTCAAGGACCGCCCGGCCCTGTTCATGATTCGCGATTGCCTGCGCCGCGGCCTCCTCGCCCCCGGCGGAGCCATCGTCGAGGGCACCGCTGGCAATACCGGCATCGGCCTTGCCCTGTGTGCGCGCGCCTTCGGCTTGAAGGCCGTCATTGTCATGCCCGAAACCCAATCGAGCGAGAAGAAACAGGCCCTGCGCCTGCTCGGCGCGCACCTGGTGGAGGTGCCCGCCAAACCCTATCGCAACCCCGACAATTATGTCCATTACGCCCGCCGCCTGACGGAGAAGCTCAAGGATGCCTTCCCCGGCGGGGCCGTCTGGGCCAACCAGTTCGACAATACCGTCAACCGCCAGGCCCATGCGCAAACGACGGCGCGCGAAATCTGGCAGCAGACGCAAGGCCGGGTGGACGGCTTCGTGGCCGCGGTGGGCTCCGGCGGCACCCTGGGCGGGGTATCGGACGGCCTGAAGGCGAAAAACCGCGATGTCGTCATCGCCCTGGCCGACCCGCATGGCTCGGCCCTGCATGCCTATTACACCACCGGCGAGCTCAAATCGGAAGGCTCCTCCATCACCGAGGGCATCGGCCAGGGGCGCATCACCGCCAACCTGGAGGGGGCCGCCATAGACGCATCCTTCCGCATCGGCGATGCCGAGGCGCTGGAGATTCTTTTCGGCCTGGTGCGCCACGAGGGCCTGTGCCTGGGCGGCTCGTCGGGCATCAACATCGCCGGGGCCATCCGCCTGGCGCGTCAGCTGGGGCCGGGCAAGACCATCGTCACCATGCTGTGCGACCCCGGCAGCCGCTACCAGTCAAAACTTTACAATCCGGATTTCCTGCGCGAAAAGGGATTGCCCGCTCCGCCCTGGCTGGCGGATGCGGAAATGGACATTCCCAGCGCATTCGTGGACGAACCTGAAAGAGCCTGAGTTTCATGACCGAAGAACTTTTCCGCGGCGATTCGCAGCTGATGGAGTGCGCCGCCACCATCACCGCCATCAATGACCGTGGCGGCATCATCCTGGACCGCACCGTCTTCTATCCCACCGGCGGCGGCCAGCCGGGCGACAGCGGCGAGCTCGTGCTGGCCGATGGCCGAATCGTTGCCATCGCCACCACGGTGAAGGACCGCGACAGCGGCCAGATCGTCCATGTCCCGGCCGAAGGGCAGGAATTGCCTGCCCCCGGCGAGCCCGTCACCGCGCGCATCGACGCGGGCAAGCGCCGCGCCCGCATGCGCGCCCACACGGCCATGCACCTGATGTGCGCCCTTGTCCCCTTCCCCGTTACCGGCGGCCAGGTGGGCGAGGACGGCGGGCGGCTCGATTTCGCCATCGACGATCCCGATGCGGTCAACAAGGAAGACCTCACGGCGGGCCTCAACCGGCTCATCGCGGAGGATCACCCGGTGCGCGCCGTCTCGATCAGCGAAGAGGAGCTGGAGGCCAATCCGGACATGGTGCGCACCATGTCGGTCAAGCCGCCGCGCGGCGCGGGACATGTGCGCGTCATCGAAATCGGCGAGAATGGCCAGATCGACCGCCAGCCATGCGGCGGCACCCATGTGGCCCATACCGGCGAGATCGGCGGCGTGGAGGTCACGCAGATCAAGAAAAAGGGCCGCCTGAACCGGCGCATCCGCTTTCGCCTGACATCGTGAGCGGCTCTTGAACCCTGGGAGCATGAAAGATGAGCAGCAAATGGCTGGTCAGCACCGAATGGCTGGCAGAGCACATGGACGATCCCGGCCTGGTGATCGTGGACGCCAGCTGGGCCTTCCCCGAGGAGGGCGATACCGGGCTGGGCACGCCCTACGAGGAATATCTCGAAGAGCGCATTCCCGGCGCGGTCTTTTTCGATATCGACGAAATCGCCGATCATTCCTCTCCGGAGCTTTTGCACATGGCCCCGCCGCCGGAGCAGTTCGCCCGGCAGGTGGGAAAGCTGGGCATCGGCGATGACAGCTTCGTGGTGGTCTATGACAGCTATGCCCCCTTCGCCGCGCCGCGCGTGTGGTGGCTCTTGCGCCTCTTTGGCCATGACAACGTGGCGGTGCTCGACGGCGGACTGGAGAAATGGACCATGGAAGGGCGCCCCACGGAGGAAGGCCAGCCCAGGCCGCCTGCGGCGCGCACCTTCACGCCGCGTTTTCGCCCCGGACTGCTGGCCGGTTTCGAGGATGTGCGCAAGGCGCTGGAGGAGCAAGGCGCCCAGGTGGTGGATGCGCGCTCCGAGGGGCGCTACAGCGGCACCGAGCCGGAGCCCTATCCGGGCATTCCCTCCGGCCACATGCCCGGCGCCCTCAATGTCCATTACGAAAGCCTGCTCAACATCGACAACACCATCAAGCCGCCGCACGAGATCAAGGCCGTCTTCGACGCCAATGGCGTCGATCTGGACAAGCCGGTGATCTTCTCGTGCGGCTCCGGCGTGACCGCCTGCCTGCCCATGCTGGGGGCCGCCATGCTGGGCTTCGAGGATTTTCCCCTTTATGATGGATCCTGGCTGGACTGGGCCAGCCGCAAGGATACCCCGCGGATCGCCATTCAGGATCCGGCCATCGTGAAGGAGAAAGGCTGATGGGCAAGGACGGCAGGACATTGCGCACCGTGGTCACCTATCTGAAGATGGCCAGCCCGCCGCATGTCTTCGTGCCGCCCCCATCCGGGCTGCGCATGGCGCTGATGAAGGCGGAAAAGCCCACCACCCATTTCTACCGCTACCTCTACAACGCGGTGGGCGACGCCTATCACTGGGTGGACCGCAAGAGGCTTTCCGACGAGGAGCTGGCGGCCATCATCACCAGCGACGCCGTATCGGTTTTCGTCGCCTATGCCGAAGGCGTGCCGGCCGGGTTCTTCGAGATCGACGAGCGCGGCGAGGGCGATCTGTGGCTGACCTATTTCGGCGTCATTCCGGATTTTCATGGCCGCGGCATCGGCAAATGGCTGCTGGCGGAGGCCATCGACGAGGCCTGGGGCCGCGAGCCGCAGAGCTTCTCGGTGGAAACCTGCACCCTGGACGATCCGCGCGCCCTGCCCCTTTACCAGCGCATGGGCTTCGTGCCCTATGAGCGCAAGGAAAAGGAGCTGGTCATCGATTGAGCCACGGCTTGAGAGGCCCGTTCCCCTGCCTGCAAATACAAGAACGCCCGCGGATGAAAAATCCGCGGGCGTTTTGTCCTGTCCACTCGTTCCTGCTTTTTTGTCGCGGACGCCTCGTCTGTTCACAACCGGTAGAGAATCTGATCGGTCCAGAAACGCTCCAGGCGGCTCAGGGCCTTGTTCAGGCGGTTGAACTCCGCTTCGTCCATGCCCATGACCTCGCGGATGGAGGTCAGCTGGCGGTTGTAGAGCTCATCCACCTTCTGGCGGATCTGCTGGCCCTTTTCGGTCAGCCTGACGCGCACGGCGCGCTTGTCGGTCAAGGAGCGCTCATGGGAGACATAACCGCCCTTGACCAGCTTCTTGAGGTTGTAGGAGACATTGGAGCCCTGATAATAGCCGCGCGTCTTCAACTCACCGGCGGAGAGCACCTCGTCGCCGATATTGTAGAGCAACAGAGCCTGCACCGGGTTCACATCGCCCTGGCCTTGCCGCTCGAACTCGTCCTTGACCACGTCCAGCAGCCGCCTGTGCAGCCGCTCGATGAGATTCAGGGCCTCCAGATAGCTGTGCTTGATGGGTTCATCCGCAGTGGCAACCGGGTCTCCCTTCTTGGCAATATTCTTCATTTTGACACCTGCCTATTATCTTTTTCTTGAAGAGGAGGCGTTTTTGTTTTGATGCCTTCTCTCTTCCATGGTTCAGGAGCCTACACTGCGCATGTTAAAAAGCGTTCAAAAGACAAAGTAAATTTGTTGTTTATTTTTATCTTTTCATGGAGACTGCATTCAGGATTTCCAGAAGATGAATGCGTAAACAAGTCCTGAATCAGAAAATGCCCGGCAGGGGGTGAGGATGATCTTCAGATGGTTGATGGAGGTGCCCGGCAGACCTTGCGGCGCCGTCAGCCATGATCGCGCAAAAGGCGGGCCTTCTGGCGCTGCCAGTCGCGCCTCTTTTGCGCCTCGCGCTTGTCGTGGGTCTTCTTGCCCCTGGCCAGGCCGATGAGCAGCTTCACCCGGCCGCGCTCGTTGAAATACATCTTCAGCGGCACGATGGCCATGCCCTGGCGCTGCACGGCCTGGGCCAGCTTGTCGATCTCGCGCCGGTGCATGAGCAGCTTGCGCTTGCGGCGCGGCTCATGGTTGAAGCGGTTGCCGAAGCGGTATTCGGGAATGTCGGCATTGATCAGCCACAGCTCGCCGCCCTCCGGCGAGATGTAGCTTTCGGCGATATTGGCCTTGCCCTCGCGCAGGGACTTGACCTCGGTGCCCACCAGCACGAGACCGGCCTCGAAGGTATCGAGCACCTCATAGTCAAAGCGGGCGCGGCGGTTCTCGGCCACGGCCTTGCCGCCACCGGGGCGCTTCTTCGCTCCGCCGCGTTTCGAGGACATGGGATGCTTCCTAACCGATCAGATCCAGCGCCCGCATGGCGGCGCGCACCCGCGCCTTGGCCTCATCGGTGATCTCCACGATGGGCAGGCGGGCGAAGGGCGTGCACAGCCCCAGCAGGGAGGCGGCATATTTCACCGGGCCTGGCGAGGTGTCGCAGAACATGGCCTCGTGCAGCGGCATGAGGCGGCTCTGGATGGCGCGCGCGGTGGCGAAATCGCCTTGCAAGGTGGCCGCCTGCATATCGGCGCACAGCCGGGGGGCGACATTGGCGGTGACCGAAATGCAGCCCACCCCGCCGCAGGCATTGAAGGCCATGGCGGTGCCATCGTTGCCGGAAAGCTGGATGAAATCCTCTCCCGCTTCCAGGGCCAGCAGCATGGGCCGGTCGAGATCGCCCGAAGCATCCTTGATGCCGATGATGTTGTCACAGTCCCTGGCCAGGCGCGCCACCGTGGCCACGGAAATATCGGCGACGGTGCGGCCGGGCACATTGTAGAGGAAGATGGGCAGCGAGGTGGCCTGGGCGATGGCGCGGAAATGGGCATAAAGCCCCTCCTGGCTGGGCTTGTTGTAATAGGGCACCACCACCAGGGCGGCATCGGCCCCGGCCTTTTGCGCATGGAGCGTATAGTCGATGGCTTCCGCGGTGGAGTTGGAGCCGGTGCCGGCGATGACCGGCACCCGGCCGGCCGCCTGCTCGATGACCAGGGCGATGATGTCCTTGTGCTCTTCGGCGCTGACGGTGGGCGATTCGCCAGTGGTGCCCACCGCCACCAGGCCGGAGGAGCCCTGTTCGATCTGCCAGTCGACAAGTTTGCGCATGGCGGCCTCGTCGATGGCGCCGCTCTCCGTCATGGGGGTGATCAGGGCGGGAAAGGACCCGCGAAATCTGGCCGTCACTGTCTTGTCGCTCCTGTCATGGGCAGCCCCGCCTTGTCCGGAAAGGCCCGCGCGCCCTGCGTTAAGGTTCGAGAAACCATCCTGGCCGATGCTGCAAAGGCGCCAAGGGCATCCCAAGCGCGCGGCAGCGGCCAGATACCTTAAACACATCCGCCATGAGGCGGCAAGTCATATGCTGGCCGCATTTGGACTCGAAGATGGCAGCCGCGCAGGGGTGAGGCCAAGGCGCATGACGGGGGCTGAACGGCACATGAGCATGACGGGCAACGGCGGCAGACCCGCCATTTTGCGAAACATTCTGCTGGCCGGGGCGCATTTTGGCCTGGGCGTGGTCTTGCTTGGCGTGCTGGCCACGGCAGGTCATGCACGCAGCGAGGATTCGGAACCGGCGGCCACCAACTTCACCTCAGGCACCGGCGTCTCGCGGGTCTCCTCCATGCCGAAGGAGGCTGCGGCGGCTGCCGTCTATACCGCCCTGAAAGGCGATTATGCGAAAGCGGCGCGCATGGCCCTTGCGTCACACGATCCGGTGGCGGTCAAGCTGGTGGAATGGCTTTATCTGCGCGCCGAGCCGGGCAAGGCCGGCCCGGAGCGGCTGAGCGCCTTTGCGCGCGCCAATCCCAAATGGCCCTATGTGCGCTCGCTGCGCGCCAAGGCCGAAAAGGAGCTGCTCTTGCAGGCGGACAGGGCCCTGCTGGAGAGGCATTTTTCCCGCTACAAGCCAATCACCGCCAGCGGATATGCCGCACTCGCCAGGCTGCGCCTGCTGCAAGGACGCAGGCAGGAGGCGGCCCGGGCCCTGCGCCGGGCCTGGGCCAATCCATGGCTCGATGCCAAGGTGGAGGCCTTCATCGCCGCCAACATGCGCGGCCTGCTGGGCCGGGCGGATCACGAACGCAGGCTGTGGCGGCTGATCATGGCCCAGCAGACGCTTGCGGGGCTGCGCACGGCGCGGTTCTTGCCCGCCCCCTACCCTGCCGCGGCCAAGGCGGCGCGCGCCCTGATGCGGCTGCGCCGGGAGGGCCCGGCGCTCTACAGACGCCTGCCGGCCGCCATGCGCGCCAAGACAGCCATGCGCTATGCCTATGCGCGCTACCTGCGCAAGCGCGGCCCGTGGACATCGGCGCTGGCCATGCTGGAGCGGCTGCCGAAGCGCTCCGCCCAGATCGACCCGAAGCAATGGTGGGTGGAAAAACGCCTGCTGGCGCGTTACCTGTTATCGCCCAAATACCGCAAATACTGGCCGCGCGCCTATCGCCTGGCCGCCTCGCACGGCTATAGGCGCCCCGGCAAGGCGGGCTTTCGCGGCGAGTTTCTCGCCGGCTTCATCGCCTTGGAAAAACTCCACCAGCCCGGGCGCGCCCTGAGCCATTTCAGGCGCATGCCGCGCTTTGCCACCACGCGCACGCAAAAATCCAAGGCCTGGTACTGGGTGGGCCGGGCGCGCGAGGCCAGCGGCGATCTGGCCGGGGCGCGCCGCGCCTATGCGGAATCGGCCAAAACTCCCAGCGTCTATTACGGCCTTCTGTCGCGCGAGAAACTGGGGCTGGGACATGTCCGCTTCCATGTCCCCGCCGCCTGGCCCACGGCCAGGGCCAAGGCGGATTTGCGCAGGCACGAATTCGGCCGCGCCGTGCGCATTCTTGCCAAGGCCGGAGCAGACCGCCACATAGGGGCCTTCATCTGGCCCCTGGCCTTTGCCTTCAATGACCGCGCCCATCTGGCGGCGGCGGCCTCCATCCTGTGGGACGCGGGCGGGCCGGGCATGGCGGTGCGGCTGGCCAAGGCCACCGGCTCGCGCGGCATCGATCTGGACAATTACGGCTATCCGGTCAAGGCGCTGCCGAAGTTCCGCCATCTGGGGCCGCCGCTGAGCAAACCGGCCCTGCTGGCCTTGATCCGCCAGGAGAGCGAGTTCAACGCCCGCGCCGGATCGCACGCCGGGGCCAAGGGGCTGATGCAGCTCATGCCGCGCACGGCGCGCTATATCGCGGGCAAGCTCGGATTGCCCTACAAGCGCGCCTGGCTGATCAACAGGCCATCTTACAATCTCACCCTGGGCCGCTATTACGTGGCCCGGGAGATCGAGCGCTTCGGCGGCTCCTACATTCTCGGCTTTGCCGCCTACAACGCCGGTGGCGGCAACGTCAACAAGTGGCTGAAGCTGTTCGGCGACCCGCGCACCGGCCGGCCCGATCCCATTGACTGGGTGGAGATGATCCCGGTGACCGAAACCCGCCGCTACGTGCAAAAGCTGATCCAGAACATGCACATCTACCGCATGCGCCTGAACATGCCCGCACGGCCCATATCAAGGGATCTGTGGCGCGGGGCACGCGGCTGGCATGAGCAGGTGATGCGCTCCGGCGCGGCCGGAAAGGCGGCCCCCGCCCGCCACAAGACGCCCAAGCCAGGCGCCTGCGG
>JALSNA010000384.1 GCA_026987255.1 Hyphomicrobiales bacterium
GAGGCGGAAGATGCGGTCGCGGTTTTGCGGCTTCCATTTCTCCCTTTGGGGGATGGCGGGCTGCACCAGGCGCACCAAAAGGCCCTGCCCTGCCCCCGGCCCGGCCATAGCGAGCCGCCAGTGGCCATATCCGGCGGCGGCCAGCAAGGTTGCCGCGATTGCGCCCAGCGTCACGAGGCGGGCGCGCCATTGCCGGGCCGAGGCGGGCTCATCCGCCAGCAGGGCCGGGGCGGCCGTCCACAGGATGACCAGAAAGGACACACCATAAATGCCCACCAGGGCGGCCATCTGCATGAGAGGCGCCGAGGAGATGGTGGCATGGGCGGGGAGATTCCACGGAAAGCCGCCAAGGAGATGCCCGCGCAAGGCCTCCGCAAGTCCAAGGGTGGCAGCCAGCAGAATCACGCGCGATGGCCCGTAATGCCACAAGGCCGCCGCCGCGGCTCCGGCCAGCCCCCAGAACAGCGCCAGGCCGGCGGGCATGGCCAGCAGGGCCAGGGGCATGAGCCAGGCATATTGCGCCGCATCCACCAGGAAGGCCTCGCCGATCCACGAAAGGGACAGGCCGAACCAGCCCAGGGCAAAGGCATAGAGAAGGCCAAATCCGGCGCGCAGCCGCTGGCGAATGTCAAAAGCCGGGGCGGCGGCCCCGTCCATCATCCACACCAGGGCCGGGATGGCCACGAAGAGCACCGGCCAGGCCGACAGCGGCGGCAAGGACACGGCGGCCAGGGCGCCCGCGGCCAGGGCGGCGAAAAACCGCCTCCAGCCATCCATGATCACGAAAACGGCGGCCAGCCGGGCCATGGAATGCCCCCTTGGAAAAGAATCATGCGAACCGGAAGGTTATAGCATGCGCGCCCGATGCCCATGTCAGGCCGCCGCGGAGACGACCTTGACCTTGTGGACGCGGCGCGGGTCGGCCTCCAGCACCTCGAATTCCAGACCGGAGGGGTGGCTGACGATCTCGCCGCGCACCGGCACGCGGCCCAGGAGGGTGAAGATCAGACCGCCGATGGTGCCGGTTTCCTCGTCCTGTTCGGGCGGCAGAAGATCGGTCTTGAGCAGCTTTTCGAGATCCTCTATGGCGGCGCGGGCGGAGACCACATAGCCGCCGGGCACCGGGGTGATGAGGGTCTGCTCCGTCTCGTCGTGCTCATCGGCGATTTCGCCGACGATCTCCTCCACCAGATCCTCGATGGTCACCAGCCCTTCCGTCCCGCCGTATTCATCGACGATGATGGCCATGTGCAGGCGGGTGGACTGCATCTTGACCAGAAGATCGCCGGCCGGCATGGAGGGCGGGGCAAAGAGCAAGGGGCGCAAGAGGCCCGAATCCTCCACCGTGGTGGCGAGAACGGAGCCGGGCAGCACCATGTCCGCCACGGTGGCGGCCGGATCGGCCCTGTCCGCCGCCTCGGCGCGCGCCTTGAGCAGGCCGAGCAGGTCCTTGATGTGCACCATGCCGATGGGATCGTCGAGGGTTTCGCGATAGATGGGCAGGCGCGAGTGCTGGGCGGTGGTGAACAGCTCCAGCATTTCGGCCAGGCTTTGCCCTGCTTCCATGGCGATGATGCCGGCGCGCGGCACCAGGACATCATCGACCCGCAGGCGCGAGAAGGACATGAGCTTGTCCAGCATCTGGCGGGCCTTGTCGCGGGCCGCGCCGGAGGCCGCCGGGGCCGCCTGAATCATGTCATCGAGGGAGGCGGCCCTTGTCCCGGCGCGGTCCGGCGCCGCAAGAAGGGTGCGCAAACGCGCCAGGAAGCCTTGCGGACTTCGCTCCGGCGCATCGGCGGAGGCAGGGGTTTCATCGGATTTTGGCATATCATGCATGTTCATCATCTGCCGCTTTCATCGCCATAAGGATCGGACAACCCCAGACGGGCGAGAATGCGCCTTTCGGCATCTTCCATGACCCTGGCCTGATCCTCGTCCATGTGATCATAGCCCAAAAGATGCAACAATCCGTGAACGGTGAGCCAGGCGAGCTGTCCGGTGAGCGAAACACCCGCATCGGCTGCCTGCGCCGCCACCACAGAACCGGCCAGGATGATGTCGCCCAGGGGCCGCGGCACGCCGGGCGGAATGGGCATGTGCGCAGGGGCGGGAAAGGAGAGCACGTTGGTGGCCGCATCCTTGCCGCGCCAGTCGCGGTTGAGCGCCCGGACGGCCCGCGCATCGGCCAGCACGACGGTGACCTCGCACCGGCCCGCGGGCGGGGGCGCGACGCGCAGGGCCGTGGCGATGGCCTCCCGCACGGTGCGGCGCAGGGCCTCTTCGGGGGCGGGCCAATCGGCCGGGGCGGCGATCTCCAGGTTGATGGCGGCCGGGCATGTGGTGCTTTCAGGCACGGGGCTTGTCCTGCTCTATGCTCTGGCGCCCGCCGGTCTGGGCATCGTGGGCGTCATAGGCGGCGACGATGCGCGACACCAGCGGATGGCGCACGATGTCGGCCCCGGTGAAGCGCACGATGGCGATGCCCTTCACGCCTTGCAGAATGTCCACCGCCTGCACCAGCCCGGAGGTCATCCCGGCGGGCAGGTCTATCTGGCTGAGATCGCCGGTGATGACCATGCGCGCGCCCTCGCCCAGGCGGGTGAGGAACATCTTCATCTGCTGGGTGGTGGTGTTCTGGGCTTCATCCAGGATCACACAGGCATGGGCCAGGGTGCGCCCGCGCATGAAGGCCAGGGGCGCGATCTCGATGGTGCCCTCGGAAATGAGCCTGGCGGCGCGCTCGGGGCTCATCAGGTCGTGCAGGGCGTCATAAAGAGGGCGCAGATAGGGATCGACCTTCTCCTTCATGTCGCCGGGCAGAAAGCCCAGCTGCTCGCCGGCCTCGACGGCGGGGCGCGACAGGATGATGCGGTCCACCTCGCCGGCCAGCAGCGCCTGCACGCCCCAGGCCACCGCCAGGTAGGTCTTGCCGGTGCCGGCCGGGCCGATGCCGAAAACCAGCTCGTTGGCCGCGAGGGCATCAAGATAGGCCTTCTGGCCCGGCGAGCGGGGGCGCACCACCTTGCGCCGGGTGCGGATTTCGGCCTTTGCCGCACCGGCCGGGGCTGGCAGGGCGGTGGCCATGCGGATGGCTCCGTCCACGTCGCCGGTGGAAATCTCCAGCCCCGTGCTGGCGCGCTGGTAGAGCTCATCGAGCACGGCGGCGGCGTTCTTGCGCGCCGCTTGCGGCCCGCGCAAAGTCAGGCGGTTGCCACGGGCGATGATGTCCACCCCCAGGCGGTTTTCGATGATGGCGAGATTGCGGTCATGCTCCCCGAAGACGAGTCCGGCCAGGCGGTTGTCGTCATAGGAAAGGATGGTGCTGTCCGGCCCGGCGTTCCTGGCCTCGGATGTGTCGAAGTTCAAATCGGTGTTCCGTTCCTCGATGTTCCCGGTTCTGCCGTTGTTCAGACATCCGCTGTGGTTGTGTCCATAATATGGGCGGAGAGGGAGTTTTTTCCAGCCCTTTCCACCCGCACCGGGACGATATCGCCAATGGCATGGCCGCGCGCCTGCACGTGCACCGCCTGCAGCCACGGGGAGCGGCCCACCAGTTGGCCGCGGTGACGGCCGGGTTTTTCCAGAAGGATATCGAAGCTGCGGCCCACGAAGGCGGCGTTGAAGGCCTGCTGCTGGCGGGCCAGAAGATCTTGCAACCGCGCCAGCCTTTCGCTCTTGACCTCCTGGGGCACCTGATCGGGGCGCTCCGCGGCAGGCGTGCCGGGGCGGGCGGAATACTTGAAGGAATAGGCCTGGGCATAGCCGGCCTCGCGCACGATGCGCAAGGTGGCGGCAAAATCCTCTTCCGTCTCGCCGGGGAAGCCGACGATGAAATCCCCCGACAGGGCGATGTCGGGACGGGCGCGGCGCAGACGGGCCACCAGATCGAGATACTGGCCTGCGGTGTGCTTGCGGTTCATGGCCTTGAGGATGGCATCGGAGCCCGACTGCACCGGCAGATGCAGATAGGGCATGAGCTTTTCATTCTCCGCGAAGGCCGCAATGAGCTCGTCATCCATGTCATTGGGATGGGAGGTGGTAAAACGCAGCCTTCCCAGGCCATCGATGCTTGCCAGCTCGGACAGCAGGCGCGCCAGGTTCCATGTTCCCCCGGCGCCTTGGCCATGCCAGGCATTGACATTCTGGCCCAGCAGGGTGATTTCGCGCGCGCCCTTGTCCACCAGCAGGCGGGCCTCGGCCATGATGCGCTCTGGCGGGCGGGAATATTCCGCCCCGCGCGTATAGGGCACCACGCAGAAGGCGCAGAACTTGTCGCAGCCCTCCTGCACCGCCAGAAAGGCGCTGACCGGCACGGCCGGAGCGGCGGCGGCCTTTTCGCCCAGGGCGTCGAACTTGTCCCTGGCGGGAAAGTCCGTCTCCACCATGGCGCGCTCTCCGGCATCGTAGCGCGAGATCAGATCCGGCAGCGCATGGGTGCTTTGCGGGCCGAAGATGAAATCCACCACCGGGGCGCGGGCGATGATGGCCTCGCCCTCGGCCTGGGCCACGCAGCCGGCCACGGCGATGGCCAGATCGCGCCCCCTTGCGGCCCGGTCCTGCTTGAGCATGCGCAGGCGGCCGAGCTCGGAATAGACCTTCTCGGCTGCCTTCTCGCGGATGTGGCAGGTGTTGAGGATGATCAGATCCGCCTCTGCGGCCGCCTCCACCTGCTCGAAGCCCATGGGCCGAAGGACATCGCTCATGCGGGCCGTGTCATAGACGTTCATCTGGCAGCCATAGGTCTTGATGAAGACCTTGCGGGGGGTGCTCATGGGCGAATGGTTCCTCGTCACTTTTTCAATCCTGCGCCTTATAGCCCCTTGGGACGGGCGGAACAACGGGGGCGCAATATTTCCGCAGGGGCATGTATTCTTTCTCGCCTTTTGTGGGCGCATAGAAATTGCCCTTCTGTTTCCATGCCGGGGAATGGGGATTTTCTTTTGCCTTCCGGCATGGCACCATGAGGGCATGTTCATTCAGCATCCCAAGA
The DNA here is from genome assembly GCA_026987255.1 of Hyphomicrobiales bacterium. GTDB lineage: Bacteria > Pseudomonadota > Alphaproteobacteria > Rhizobiales > Aestuariivirgaceae > Thermopetrobacter. Next base: position 4,991 of record JALSNA010000384.1, read on the forward strand.
CCCGCATGATCGGCGCCGATGAGGCCCTGCCGGGGCGCAAGAGCCCCATTGCCACGGCTGAAACCCACTTCGTCAGCGGGCGGCCCCTGAAAGGCCCCTACCCGCAGGGGGCGCAGACGATCCATTTCGCCATGGGCTGCTACTGGGGAGCGGAGCGGCTGTTCTGGCAGATCCCCGGCGTGTGGGTGACGGCGGTGGGCAACATTGGCGGTTTCACACCCAATCCCACCTACGAGGAACTGTGCAGCGGCAGGACGGGCCATGCCGAGGCGGTCATGGTGGTCTACGAGCCGGACAAGGTTGCGCTTTCCACCCTGCTGGCGGCATTCTGGGAAAATCACGATCCCACCCAGATCATGCGGCAAGGCAACGACGTGGGCACGCAATACCGCTCCGGCATCTGGTGCGGCACGCAAGAGCAGCTGGCGCAGGCGCAAGCCTCCAGGGAAGCCTACCAGGCGGCTCTCGATGGGCGCGGCATGGGGCGGATCGTCACCGAAATCGCCATGGCGGGCCCGTTCTATTTCGCCGAAGCCTATCATCAGCAATATCTGGCCAAGAACCCCGATGGCTATTGCGGACTGGCCGGAACCGGCGTGCCCTGCCCCGGCTAGCCGCTTTTTTCGCGCGCCTTGTCCAGGCCGTATTTCTTGATCAGGCGATAGACGTTGCGCTCGGAGATGCCCAAGGCGCGGGCCAGTTCGGCGCGGTGGCCGGCGAGGCGCTCATACATCTGGCGGAAATAGCGCTCCTTGAGATCCTCCAGGGATGGCGGGCGGGCGAAGGAAAACTGCACACCGCCGGCAGGTGCGGAGCCGGGCTGGGAGAGGGCAAAATGCCCCGGCTCCAGCACCGCGGCATCACCGGAGAGGATGATGGCGCGCTCGATGACATTGCGCAGCTCGCGGATGTTGCCGGGCCAGTCGTAGGCCACCAGAAGCTCCATGGCGGCAGGCGAGATATCCTTGGCGATGCGGCGGGAAAAATCATGGTGATTGAGAAAATGATGCACCAGATCGGGGATGTCCTCGCGGCGGGCGCGCAGGGGCGGCAGCTCGATGACGAAGGTGGACAGCCGGTAATAGAGATCGAGGCGGAACTCGCCGCTTTCGGACATGGCCTTCAGGTCGCGGTTGGTGGCGCACAGGATGCGGGCATCGGAATGCAGCACGGTGTTGCCGCCCAGGCGGCGGAACTCGCCGGTTTCCAGAACGCGCAGCAGCTTGGCCTGGATGGGGGCGCCGATCTCGCCGATCTCGTCGAGAAACAAGGTGCCGCCGCGCGCGCCCTCGATGAGGCCCTTCTTGCGCTGGTCGGCGCCGGTGAAGGCGCCTTTCTCATGGCCGAAAAGCTCCGATTCGAAGAGGTTCTCCTGCAATGTGCAGCAATCCAGGGTGACGAAATTGCTGTCGCGGCGGGGGGAGAACTCATGGATTTCGCGCGCCACCAGCTCCTTGCCGGTGCCCGATTCGCCGGTGATCAGCACGGTGACGTTCTCTCCGGCCACCGCCTTGATCATCTGCGAGACCTTTCTGAGGGCCTTTGAATGGCCGACCATGAAGGACTTGCGGGCGCTGCGCTCGCGGGAGCGCACGAAATTGAGCGATTCCTTGAGCTCCGCATGGCCCAGGGTGCGCGAAATGGCCAGCTCCAGCTCGTCCAGGTTGACCGGCTTGACCAGATATTCGGCTGCCCCGTGGCGGATGGCATCCACGGCGGAACGCACCGAGCCATAGGCGGTGAGCACGATGACCGGGAAATGGGGCACCAGCTCGCGCAGCACATTGAGCCCGTCGGCATCGGGCAGGCGCATGTCCAGCAGGATCAGGTCCGGCTCGTTGCCCGACAGCCAGGCGCGGGCCTTTTCCCAGGTGCGCGCGCCGGTGACGCGATAACCCGATTCGGCGAGCTGGCGGGTCACCAGATCGTTGAACAGTCTGTCGTCGTCTATGGTGAGCAGACTTCTGGAGGCATTCATGGTCAGGTCTTTCCTTTCCGCATGCCGTGCTCCGCGGACGGCAGGAAGATGGTGAACGTCGTGCCCTCACCGGGGGCGGAGGCCACCTCCATGCGGCCATTGTAGCGCCGCACGATGGCCTGGCAGATGGTCAGGCCAAGGCCGGTGCCCTCGGCCTCGTCGGCGCGGCGCGAATAGAAGGGATCGAAAATGTGGCGCATGGTTTCGGCATCCATGCCGACACCGGTATCGGTGATATCCATGCGCACCATCTGGCCCTCGCGGCGCTGGCTGATGACGAGTTCGCCGCCGCCGGGCATGGCGTGAAAGGCATTCTGCACCAGGTTGAGCACCAGCATGCGCATCTCGCCATCGGTGGCCAGGATGCGCGCCTCGTGATCCAGTTTCAGGGTGATGGACACCTTCTGGCGTTCGGCCTCGTAGCGCAACAGGGAGGTGACATCCTCCACCACCTCGGCCAGATCGACGATCTGGGGGCGATCGGCCGGCGGCATGGACAGGCGCAGCATCTTGCCGGTGACGGAAATGCACTGGTCCACCGCCTCGTCCACCTGGCCCAGATAGGCGAGGATTTCCTCCAGGGGGCGATTGTTGCTGGCGGCGCGGCTCATGGCCTGAAGCCCCAGGCGCACCGAGGCGAGGGGATTGTGGATCTCGTGCGCCACGCCGGTGGCCAGCTGGCCCATCTCGGCCATGCGCTGCTCCTGGGTGACGGAGATCTGGGCCGACAGATCGCGGATGGCCTCGACGACCAGCATCCCGCCGCCTGTGGCATCATCGAGGCGCGCGGCGATGATCTCGACCGGCAGCTTGCCGCCCTTGGCGTTGTGGTGGGTGTGCATGACCTTCATGGGGCCGGGATCGTTCTTCAACCCCTCGATGGGGCAGGTCACCAGGGAATGGGGACAGGGCTCATCGCGGCCATGGGCGGCATAGCAGAAGCTGCCCGTCAAGGCGGCGGCATCCTCGCCGGTCTGCTCCCTGAAGGCGCGGTTGACCAGGCGGACGCGGTAATCGGGACCGATGACGCGGATGCCATCGGGCACCGCGTCGATGAGCGATTGCAAGAAGGCGTCATGGGCGCGGATGCGGGCCACCTGGTCTTGCAGCTTTTCGGCCATGGTATTGAAATT
>JALSNA010000385.1 GCA_026987255.1 Hyphomicrobiales bacterium
CCTTTCGCTGCAAAGCCTTGCCGTGGCCACCACGGGCAGACGCGCCCGTCCCCACGCATCCATATCCCTGAGCTTAAACGAAAATATATGAACCTTCAACGAAAATAGGCGAAATTCTCATTCCGGACTCAGCCCCCGCGAAGAGACATGGTGGAGGCTGGATTTGAACAAAATATCAGTGCCCTTTCGTCCGCAGGCAATACCTGATCAAACCCTGCAGGCGCCGTGCAAATTCATGTGTCCCGAGCCTCGCCGCCTGCCTGAGCCACAACCACCTCCACGCCATTTTCCGCGCAGATGGCCGCCACCTCATCGGGCGGCGGCGCATCGGTGACGAAGGTCTGCATCTGCGCGATATGGCAGATGCGCACCGGCGCGGTGCGCTCGAACTTCATCCTGTCGGCCACCAGGATGCGGTGGCGGGCATTGGCGATGATCGCCTGCGCGGCGCGCACCTCGCGGTAGTCGAAATCCAGCAAGGTGCCATCGGCATCGATCGCCGAGGTGCCGATGACCGCGTAATCCACCTTGAATCGGCCGATGATCTCCGTCGCGATGTCCCCCACCAGCCCGCCATCGCTCTTGCGCACCATGCCGCCGGTCAGCACCATCTCGATGCCCTCTTTGTTGTAGAGCAGATTGGCCACGTTGATATTGTTGGAAATGACCAGCAGGCCGGACCGCCCGGCCAGCGCATGGGCCACCTGCTCGGTGGTGGTGCCGATGTTGATGAACAAGGAACAGTCATCACGGATCAGGGCCGCCGCCGCCGCCCCGATGCGGCGCTTTTCCTCCCCGGCGATCTTGCGCCGCGCCTCATAGGCGAAGTTGACCACCCCGGAGCGCACCACCGCCCCGCCATGCACCCGGTGCAGAAGCTGGCGCGCGCACAGCTCGTTGAGATCCTTGCGGATGGTCTGCGGCGTGACATGGAAATGCGCCGCCAGTTCCTCCACCTGCACATGTCCACGGGCATGGGCCAGCTCGAGGATTTGCGAATGACGCGGTAGCAATGGCTCCATGAGGTCCTCGCCGCTTGCAGGCTTTCGGGGCTGCGCCCATCTTGCCCTATTTTTTGCCGTCGCGAAAGCCCGTCGCCACCACATAGAGCTCCGCCGAATCGGCCCGCGAGGCCTCCGGCTTGAAATGGCGCACCCGGGCGAAATCCGCCTTCAATTGCGCCAGCAGCTCGTTTTCCGTCCCCCCGCGCAGCACCTTGGCCACGAAGGCTCCCCCCGGCGCCAGCACCTGGCGGGCAAAATCCGCCGCCGCCTCCGCCAGTCCCATGATTTTCAGATGATCGGTCTGCCGGTGCCCCGTGGCATGGGCCGCCATGTCGGAGATCACCGCATCGGCGCGCCCCGCGCCCAGCGCCGCCATGATGACATCCGGCGCATCCGCGTCGTAGAAATCCTTTTTCAGCACCACCACGCCGGGAATCGGATCGACCCCGTGCAGATCGACGGCCACCACCCTGCCCTCGCCCTTGTCCGCCCGCGTGCGCTGTGCCGCCACCTGCGACCAGCCCCCAGGCGTTGCCCCCAGATCGATGATGCGCCCGCCGGGGCGCAGAATATGGAACTTGTCATCGATGCCAATGAGCTTGAAGGCCGCCCGCGAGCGGTATCCGCGCCTTTTCGCCTCCTGAACGAAGGGATCGTTGAGCTGCCGTTGCAGCCAGCGCACCTGCGAGGTGGTCCTGCCGCGCGCCTTCTTCACCCGTACCTTGAGCTTGCGCGCTCCGCGCCCTGAGGATGCGCGGCTATGGGCAGATGAGCGGGGTCTACGCGGGCCGGCCATAGGTGCCATCCTCCATCATCAGTTCCGT
>JALSNA010000386.1 GCA_026987255.1 Hyphomicrobiales bacterium
GGCCGGGCGTGCCGTTCATCGCCGCTCAAGCATAACATTGCGTGCGGGGCGGGCACATGGCCTGCACCGCCTCGAGCACCAGAAGGCCTGCTTCATTGATGCTGTTGCGGCCCATAAGGCCTGCGGCGCGCGCCTGCTCCAGGGCATCCTGGAAAGCCTCGCGGGAGAGCCCGGAGCGCTTCATGGCCAGCTTCATGTTGCGCGGCAGGACGCGCACCTTCTTCTCCTTCACATATAAGGAGCCGGTTTCGGCCAGGGCTTTCAGCAGGCGGCAGATGACGGGATTGACCGGGTTGCCAAAGCCGGAAGGCACGCCGCTGAGCGCCCGGTCCATGATGGCGCCGGCCCTGGTTTCCACCACGTTGCCATCGGGCAGGATGCTGATCAGGTGGCGCATCTCCAGCTTTTCGATGGCCCAGCGGATGCGCTCCTCCTCCATCTTGCCGCGCAGGGCCTGGTGGACTTCCTCCACCGTCATGCCCTTTTCGGGGATGTGATGGAACACCTCCATCTCATGGCGCGTCAGCAGGGGCATGCGCGGCAGGGAGGCAGCCAGCTGCGCATAGAGGCGTCCCGATGCGGTGGCTTCCATGGAGCCGACGATCTGCTGGCTGCGCGCCTCGTCCCACCACTGGCGGGCCGGGGCATCCCAGGTCTGGGCGGCAATGGCCACGGCCTTCACCGCGGTGGCGCTGACATCGCGGTGGTTGCTCTGCTGATCGGCGCAGACGCGCTGCCCGGCATCGGTGATCTCGTAGACGGTATGTCCCGAATCATTTTTGCCGGAATGCAGCAGCCCCACCGATTCCAGCGCCAGCAGGGCCTCGCGCAGCTCGAAGTTCTCGTCATACCAGCGGGCCAGATCCCTGGTTTCCTCGAAACGTTGGGCAATCTGGCGGTATTTTTGCGGCATTTCCTTCAGGCGCCGGCCATAGCGCTCCAGCAGGGCCTTGTATTGGGCCTCCTTGCGGCCGATCATCTCGCGGCGGATTTCCGCGAAGGTGGGCTGCAATTGCGGATTGCCGCGGTGTTTGTCCGCGATGGCGGCGATGGCCTGCAGGACGTCCGCCTCTTCATGCTCGATGGCGAAGGTCCAGACATCGCCTTCGTCATGCAGCCGCCACAGCCGCCAGACTTCCAGGGCCCATTCGCCGGCCGGCAGAAGCTCGCCGGTGTCGCGGACATAGCCCAGCGCCTCCAGTTCCACATGGGCCTGCGGCGGCAATTCCTCACCATCGGCCAGGGCCGCCAGGAGCTTGAGGATGTCCTCGTTCAGGGCATATCCTTCGGTGGCGAAGCCGCCCATTTCCAGGGTCTTTTTCACGGCCCGGCCCAAAGGGGTGAAGGCGTAGATATCCGAATTCGGGGCCGAATAGCAGATCAGCCGCATGCCCTCCAGCAGGTGCTCATCGTGGGAGCCGGTGGACAGACGGGCGGATTCGGCCGGGCCCTCCATGGTGTGGCGGATGTGATTGGCCAAACCGGCGGTGATGGCGATTTCCGGCTCCAGCGCCTGCCAGATGTTCACGATGCGCTGGCCGGCATCGGTCAGGATCACCTTTTCCACCTTGCGTTTTTCGTCGCGGGCGCGTTCGGCCAGACCGCGCTCCAGCAGCGCCTTTTCTCCCAGTGGACCGGCGCGGCCGGCGCGCTGTGCGGCGCGCAGCAGGGTGATGATTTCCGAGCCCAAGAAGCGCCAGCCTTGCGGCCATTTGCCGGCCGGTTGCAGTTTGCCGGCGCGGATGAGATCGCGGATCACCCGGGCCAGCTCCAGTCCCAATGTGGTGGGAATGCGCTTGAGCGG
>JALSNA010000387.1 GCA_026987255.1 Hyphomicrobiales bacterium
AAAACCCACCGCCCATGCCGCCGCAAAGGGGTGCATTCCCTTCCCGCGAAGGGCGGCGGTTTCTTCTCCGCGTCATTGCCGGACTTGATCCGGCAATCCAGGGCCGCGCATTCCTGCGCCTGCCTTCTTCTGGATACCCCGGTCTGCGCCTGGGCTTGACGGGTGAGGGGACTGCCGGAAGGCGATTGCATCCCCGGAACGTTTTCAGGAGAAACGTTCACCAAGGGGTTGAACCCCCCTTGCCGCGAAGGCTAAAGGCTCTTCATGAGCATCTGGCATGACATATCCGCCGCCCTGGCCGCCTGGCCGGTGCGCGGGACATTGCTGGCCGCGCTGGTGGCCCTGGGCGTGGAGCGCATCATCGGCTGGCCGCGCTTCCTGCAGCGCCTCACCGGCCACCCCGTGCAGTGGATGGGAGCCATGATCGCCCGCCTGGAGAGCGCCCTCAACGCCCCCGGCGGCCGCCCCTGGGCCCTGCGCCTGAAAGGGGCCTTCGCGATCATCCTTCTCATCGCCCTGTGGGGGCTGGCCGCCTGGCTCCTTGCCCGCCTGCTGAACCTGTGGATCCCGGCATATGCGCGCCTCATCGAGGGCCTGCTGGCCGCGCCCCTGCTGGCCCAGTGCTCCTTGCGCCAACATGTGCGCGCCGTCTGCACCGCCCTTGAGGAGCACCCGCACGATCTGAGCGCCGCGCGCCGCGCCGTGAGCCGCATCGTCGGGCGCGATCCGGCAAACCTGGATGAAAGCGGCATCGTCAAGGGGGCCATCGAGAGCCTGGCGGAAAACGCCTCCGATGGCGTCATCGCCCCGGCCTTCTGGCTGGCCCTCCTCGGCCTGCCCGGCATCGTCGTCTACAAGCTGGTCAACACCGCCGACAGCATGATCGGCCACCGCAGCGAGCGCCTGCGCCACTTCGGCTGGGCCGCGGCGCGCCTCGACGATCTGCTCAACTGGATCCCGGCCCGCCTCACCGGCCTGCTCATCGCCATGTCCGCCGCCCTGACCAGCCCGGCGGCCGCCGCGCGCGCCCTGCACGCCATGTGGCGCGATGCCCCCGCCCATGCCTCGCCCAACGCCGGCTGGCCGGAGGCCGCCATGGCCGGCGCCCTGGACATCTCATTGGGCGGCCCGCGCGCCTATGGCGGGCGCATGGTGGATCTGCCCCACATGGGCGATGGCCGCGAGCATCTCGTGCGCGACGACATCCGCCGCGCCCTGTCGCTCTATGGCCAGATGCTGACCTTCATGCTCCTTCTGGCCTTCACCGTCTGGCTCTTCATGCCCGGCTGAGCGGCCAGCGCCGCCGCCAGCGCTCCAGGCAAATCCTCCGCAATCAGCCCGCGCCCGGCGGCCATGCCTGCCGCGCCATGCAGCCACACCGCGGCACAGGCCGCCGGCAGGGCCGCCATGCCCTGGGCCAGAAGCGAGGCCACGGCCCCGGCCAGAACATCGCCGCTGCCCGCCGTGGCCAGCCATGGCGGGGCATTGGTGTTGACCACGGCCTTTCCATCGGGCGCGGCAATCACCGTATCGGCCCCCTTGAGCACGACGATGGCCCGCGACCGGCGCGCCGCGGCGCGGGCGCATTTCAGCTTGCTGGCGCAAGTGCGGTCCAGATCAGGGAACAATCTTGCAAATTCGCCCCCGTGCGGGGTGAGCACCACCGGCGCATCACGCGCCGCAATGGCCGCGAAAAGGTCATCGGGGTTGTCCTGAAAGACGCTCAGGGCATCGGCATCGAGCACCAGCGGCAATCCCGTCCCGGTCAGCGCCGCCAGGGTGAGCTCACGGGTGCGCGCC
>JALSNA010000388.1 GCA_026987255.1 Hyphomicrobiales bacterium
CCATGAGGCTCAGAGAAAAACGGCCCGGAGAGACCGATTTGCGGTGTTTCACGCTGGCGAAGGTGAACAGCCCACCGGCCCAACCCTTGAAAATGACTGGAAAATCCTGGCGCTGCGGGGGCGGAGAAAAATTCCCCACAGGGCAATGGCGGAGAGGGTGGGATTCGAACCCACGAGACGGTTGCCCGCCTACACGCGTTCCAGGCGTGCGCCTTCGACCACTCGGCCACCTCTCCAACATTCTGCCCGGAGCTGTCCCCGAGTGGGCGATTTTTGGCGCTCGCCAGCAAAAAACCAGTGCGCCTTCGACCACTCGGCCACCTCTCCAACATTCTGCCCGGAGCTGTCCCCGAGTGGGCGATTTTTGGCGCTCGGCCTGCAAAAAACCAGTGCGCTCATCGGCCACTCGGCCACCTCTCCAGCATTTGCCCGGCATCCTGCACAACGCCGGAGCAGTGTTGGCAATAGCCGAAAGCCGCCCGCCGTTCAAGTCTCGAAAGGCGGCAAAAGGGCAAATTGCCATATGGGGGTCTTGAAAAACGCTTGCGCGGCCATCCCTCACCCTCTCCATCCACCCCATTCATGGACTCTACGGGTGGTTGGCAGGGGTTAAGGATTATCTTCAGACAGTTGGTGGAGATGCCCATATGGCGTTCAAAAAAGGCCGAGCGCCTGGCCGATACGGGTCAGCGCGATGATCACGGCGGTGGCCATGATCAGGGCGGTCAGCACCAGTTCGCGCGGCACCGAGGGCTGCTTTGGGCGGGCATCGGCCCGGGCGGGGGAGGAGGCATCTTTCACGGTCATGGCAGGGTATCCAGCAGATGGGCGATGAGCGGTTCGTCGGCGGGCGGCATGGGGTAGCTGCGCAGCTTGTGCTTGCGCACCCAGGTGATGGCCTGGCCTTCCTTCGGCTGCACGAAGCCTTGCCACTTGCGGCAGATATACAGCGGCATGAGCAGATGGAAGTCCGCATAGGGATGGCTGGCGAAGGTCAGGGGCGCCAGGCAAGGGGCCTTCACGGCGATTCCCAGCTCCTCGCCAAGCTCGCGGATGAGGGCCTCTTCCGGCGTTTCGCCCTTTTCCACCTTGCCGCCGGGAAACTCCCAAAGGCCCGCCATGGATTTTCCTTCCGGCCTTTGGGCCAGCAGGATGCGGTTGTCCACGTCCACCAGGGCGCAGGCGGCGACGAGCAGAATGTTGTCCGGCCAGGTCATGCCGCCACCATGGCCGGCCAGGACTTAACAGCCGATTCACCCCCCGCCGGAAAGCGGCAAAAAAGCCTGAGCAGGGTAAACGGCGGGTAAAATGCAGATCAGCTGCGGTAATCGGCGTTGATGTCGATATAGGCGTGGGTCAGATCGCATGTCCAGACCGTGGCGCGCCCATCGCCGGCGTTGAGGTTGACGCTGATGGAAATTTCGCGCCCCCGCATGTGCCGCGCCACCGGGGCCTCGTCATAACCCGGAACGACCATGCCGGCGCGGGCCACGGCAATGCCGCCCATGTCAATGTCCAGCCGCGCCTGATCGAAATCCGCGCCGGACTTGCCCGCCGCCATGACGATGCGCCCCCAGTTGGGGTCTTCTCCGGCGATGGCCGTCTTGACCAGGGGCGAATTGGCGATGGCCTTGGCCGCCAGCCTGGCCTGGGCGTCATCGGCGGCGCCCTCCACGGTGATGGTGACGAACTTGCTCGCCCCTTCGCCATCGCGCACCACCTGACGGGCCAGATCGCCGCAGACATCCTCCAGGGCGCGGGCGAAATCCGCCAAGGCCGGATCGTCCGCGCCGGT
>JALSNA010000389.1 GCA_026987255.1 Hyphomicrobiales bacterium
GGGAGCAAAAATCGAGAACCTGGAGCTCGAAGACACCGCGCCGGAGGCCGGTGCAGCATCCCCCACAGAGCCGGTGAGCGGGCCTGAAAAGGCCGGCCCGCGCATAGTCGTCACCCGCCGCGGCGGCGAATAGGGCACAGCCCTCCTCATCCTCTGCGCGGCCGCAGCGGCGGCCGCACGGACCAGGGCAGCCGCAGGGCCAGCAGCATCATGATGGCCGCCATGTAGAACAAGGGTTCGGCCTGCCAGCCCTTGCGCAGCATGATGAAATGCACTCCGGCCAGAAGGATCACCGGATAGCTCAGCATGTGCAGGCGCCTCCAGCCGCGTGCGCCCATGCGGCGGATTGCAGCATTGGTGGAGGTGGCGGCCAGCGGAATCATGAGAATGAAGGCCGCCATGCCAACCGTGATGTAGGGCCGCTTGATGATTTCACGCCAGAATGCCGAAATCCCCTGCACATCCAGCAGCAGCCAGACGGCAAGATGGGCGGCAATGGTGAAGACTGCAACGAGCGCCAAGGCACGGCGAAAGCGCAAAAGGCTGATCCCGCTGAGGCGGCGCAAGGGTGTTATGGCCATGACGGCCAGCAGCTCCTGCAATCCCAACCGCCCCAGCTCCTGCTCCAGGGTGCGCACCGGATCGGGCCCCATGTGCCCGCTGGCCGCGAGCCATATTTTTGCGGCAATGGCGAGCACCCCAAGGATATAAACCGGCCATGGAGGCAGGCGGCGCAAGAACGCGTTGATGGCGTGTGCATGCATGATGAAATCAGAAATACTTGCGCAGATCCATACCCTCATAGAGCCGCGCAACTTCCTTTTCATAACCGTTGAACATGCGCGTCGGGGTGTTGCCGGCAAACAGGCCCGAGCCCAGGAGCCGCTCGGTGGCCTGCGACCAGCGGGGATGATCCACATGCGGATTGACATTGGCATAGAAGCCATATTCATCCGGGGCCAGCATGTTCCATGTGGTGGGCGGCTGCTTGTCCGTCAGGGTGATGCGCACCACCGACTTGATGGACTTGAAGCCGTATTTCCACGGCACCACAAGACGGATGGGCGCGCCGTTCTGCTTCGGCAGGGGCCTGCCATACATGCCGGTGGCCATGAGGGTGAGCGGATGCATGGCCTCGTCCAGCCGCAGGCCCTCGCGGTAGGGCCATTTGTAGAGCGGCGATTTCTGCCCCGGCATTTCGGAAGGGCGCAGCAAGGTCTCGAAGGCGGCATATTTCGCCTCCGGCTTCACCCCGGCCTTTTTCAGCAGATCGGCCAGCATGAAGCCGCGCCAGGGCACCACCATGGCCCAGCCCTCCACGCAACGGAAGCGGTAGAGCCGCTCTTCTTGCGGCATTTCGCGCACCAGTTCAGCGAGCGAAAACTCGCCGGGGTTGTCCACCAGCCCGTCGATGCGCACATGCCAGGGTTTTATGGTCAGCGCCCCGGCGCGTCTGGATGCAACGCTCTTGCCGTTGCCGAATTCGATGAAGTTGGTGTAGCTGGTGGCGTCCTCGTAGCGGGTCGGGGTATCCTTGAGCACATCGGAGCGCGAGGCGGCGAAAGGCTTGCGCGGCATGCCGGCGAAGGTCAGCAGCGCGCCGCCTGCGGCGATGAAGCGGCGGCGGTTGACAAAGACCTCCCTTGGCGTGATGTCATCGGGTGTCAGATCGGTATGAAAGCGCCAGCGCATGATCAGCTATTTCCTTTCGTGCCTTTCGCGATGATTGCAAGGGATATTTCCGCCATGGCGCCGGTCAAGGCAAGACACGGCTTTTCACATTTTTGCAGGCTGGCATGACCATGGGCGCTTCGCTCTATCTGGTCAGGGTCATGAAGATTTCCGGCAGTTTTTCCGGCAGCCGGGCAATGCGGTCGAGCACGGCATATCCGGCGCTTCCGAAGATTTGCGCCACGTAGTCATCGGCGCGCGCATCGAGCGAGATGCAAAAGACATCCAGGCCGCGCCCTTGCAGCTCGATCACCGCCTTGCGGGCGTCCTCGCGCAGATGGTCCGGGTCGCTCACGTCGATGTCATGGGGCGCGCCATCGGTGAGCACCAGAAGCAGGCGCTTGGCCTCGCGCCGCTCGCTCAGGGCATCCCCGGCGCGGCGCAGGGCCGCCCCCATGCGGGTGGACAATCCCGCCTCCATGCCCGCCAGGCGCGCCTTGGCCGCCTCGCCCCAGGGCTCGCCAAAGCCCTTGATGTGATTGTAGCGCACCTCGAAACGGGTGTTGGAATGAAATCCGGCAATGGCGAATGGGTCATTCAGCGCCTGCGTGGTCTCCGCCAGCAGGGCGGTGGCCTCGCGGGTCAGGTGCAGAATGGTGGAGCTGGCCCCCGGCGGAGTGTCCTTGACCGATTCCGACAGATCGAGCAGCAAGAGCATGGAAATGTCGCGCCCGTGGCGCATATGGGACTGAAAGACCCGCGTGTCCGGCGCAATTCCCATGCGCAGATCGATGGCGGCGCGGACGGCCATGTCCAGATCCAGCTCGTCCCCGCTCTCCTGGTGGCGCACCCTTTGGCGCAATTGCGGCTTGAGCACATCGGCGATGCGCTTCAGGCGGCGCACCAGAAGGGCGTGCTTTTGCAACAGCCTGTCGATCTCGGCAGCATCGCCACCCGGCTGGATGCGCTCGAAGAGCGTCACCCAGTCCGGCCGGTAGCTCTGCGCGGCGTGATCCCATTCCGGATAATGGCGCGGCGGCAGGCCCTCGTCCGGGCCGGCCGGGCCCCTGGGCGCATCGCGCGCGCCGTGATCGGAATGAAAGTCGTCCTCGTCATCGGTGTCCTCCAGGAACACCCACAGATAGCGGTTGTCATCGCGATAGGAGGCCACGGTGTCGCGAAACCAGACCCTGGGCAAGCGAAACTCATGGACATAGTTTTCCGCCAGCCATTCCACCCCCAGCTGCGGCGCGATCTTCACGTCATGGGGATCGGCGGCCATGCGGGCGGCAAAGCGCGCGGTGTATTTTTCAATCATCGGATCGTCATAGCCATGACCGGGGTCGAGCAGGGCATAGGAGAGCATGGCCAGCAGATGGCGGATGCATGAATGATCCGCAGGACAGGCATCCGGTTCAGGCCTGGGATGCAGGGCCGTCCACAAACGCCGCAGGCCGCGGTAGCGCATCATGGCCAGGGCCTCCACCCGCGCATCCTCGAAGCACTCGATGGCCAGATGCTGGAAGGGGCTGAAATTGTCGGCCAGGAAGGGCTTGCTCCACAGGGCATGGGCGGCCATGTGGGCGATGGCGGCGCGGTAGCGGTCCAGCCCGCACACGCCATTTTCGTCCTCGTAGACATCCGGGATGTGAAACCCCAGCCGGTCCAGGTGCGGGCGCGCCCGGCGCAGCTCGTCGAAGGCCTCCGAATAGGGCCGGAACCTGGCGCCCAGCCCCCACAGGCTGCGCTCGTAGAGCTGCAAGGCGCGTTCATGATCGATATAGAGCGTTCCGGAGCGCTCGCGCTGCAAGGCGGCATGGGCATCGGCCGTCTGCAGGCCGAAGTAGTCCGGCTGCCGCCAGCTCTGGGTGGCATAGACGCGAATGCCATAGTCCACCCAGTTCTTCACCCCGCCGATGGACAGCTGCGAGAACAGGAAGGGCGCGTTGCGTGCCAGCTGCCCGATGCCTTCAGGCGCATCCCGCGCGGCGCGCACCACCAGTTGCAGCCACTGGCGCAGCAGCTCCGTATCACCCAGCCTGCGGGCCACCGCCGGCAGGCCGGAGAGGAAAGGCGCGATGGCGCCCGCCACGGCCATGCCGGAGAGCATGCGCGCCACCTCCGCCACCGCCGGAATGATGGTCTCGCCGCAATGGCGCGCCACCTGCGGCATCTCTTCGAGAAAGATCAGCACCAGGTCGGTGCCGCGGCCCAGGTTGCACACGATGGAAGCGCCATCGAGCCAGCCCTCCACTCCCGCCTCGCTCATCACCGAACGGGCTTCTGCCAGGGCATCGGGGAAGATGGCGTCCACCTGTTCCACCGAGCAGCGCAAGCGGGCGCGCGCGGTGGCGATGTCACGGGCATCTTTGTGCGCCATCAGCCCAGCACCATGTCCACGGCGTGAATGAGGGTCTCGCGGATGTCGGCATCATCGGTGAGCGGGCGCACCATGGCCATCTTCGCCGCCGCCGCAGGCTCTATGCCCGCGGCAATGAGCTGTCCGGCATAGACCGCCAGGCGGGTGGAGATGCCCTCGTCCAGCCCGTGGCCCTTCAGGGCGCGCGCACGATGGGCGATGTCCACCAGGCGGGCGGCCATGTCCACGCCGATGCCGGCCTCGCGGGCGATGATTTCGGCCTCCGCATCGGCCTGCGGATAGTCGAAATCCAGCGCCGTGAAGCGCTGCCGGGTGGACTGCTTGAGATCCTTCATCAGCGACTGGTAGCCGGGGTTGTAGGAGATCACCAGCTGGAAATCGCCATGGGCGGTGAGCACCTCGCCCTTCTTGTCCAGCGGCAGGGTGCGGCGGTGATCGGTGAGCGGATGGATGACCACGGTGGTGTCCTGGCGCGCCTCCACCACCTCGTCGAGATAGCAGATCGCGCCGATGCGCGCCGCCATGGTCAGCGGCCCGTCGGCCCAGCGGGTGCCCGAAGCATCGAGCAAGAAGCGCCCCACCAGATCGGCGGCCGTCATGTCCTCGTTGCACGCCACGGTGATGAGCGGGCGGCGCAGCTTCCAGGCCATGTATTCGACAAAGCGCGACTTGCCGCAGCCGGTGGGCCCTTTCAGCATCACCGGCAGGCGGCGGGCGTAAGCCGCCTCGTAGAGCGTCACCTCATCGCCCGCGGGGCGGTAGAAGGGTTCATCCTCGATCATGTATTGGCCGGTGTCTGTCATGGCCGGTTGGCTCCTTGAAAGAGGGGGCGCGGCGCGCCCTGAAGGGATCAAAAAAGAGGCGGGACGCTTGCGCGCCTCGCCCCAGGTGCTCGGACTGTGAAGAGAAAGAGGCCCGTCGCTTCAAGCCCGTTTCATCGCAGTCCCAGGGAGGTTCCGTGGGAAATCGCGGCCGGAGGCCAAAGCTCAGGCCCGGCCGCCAGGGGATCTTTCATCACGCATGCTTGCCCAGCTTCTCGCGCCAGCCGGGATAGAGATTGTCGGCATCGGCGGAGAAACTCTCGAAGGCTCCGGCCAGCTCCGGGTGATCCTTGGCGTAGTCCACCAGATCGACACCGGCCTTCCAGGCCTCGAAGGACTGACGCAGCGACTTGGCCCCGGCAACGATGCCGTCCTTGTGGCCCAGGGCGCCGCCGCCGGAGGTCTGGATGATGTTGGCATGGCCGAGGTTCTCGAAGAAGCCGGGCAGGCGCAGGGCGTTCATGCCGCCGGAGATGATCGGCGTGGTGGCCTTCATCTTCCACCAGGGCTGGCGGTAATACAGGCCCTCGGCCTCATCCTCGGTGAGCATGAAGGCAACCAGCTTGTCCTCCGGCTTGCCCTCCATCTTGCCATAGCCCATGGTGCCGGTGTGAATGCCCGACGCGCCCAGCATGCGCGACCACTTCATGTGGGTCAGAAGGGAATAGCCGCGGTTGGTGCGCTCGGAGGTCACCATGCCATGGCCGGCGCGGTGATAGTGCAGGAACTGGCCGGGGAAGTAGCGCCGCGCCAGGGCCACCGCCGAGGGGCCGCCAACGAAGCCGTCCACCAGGAAAGCCACGTGATCGGCATTCTCGCCGAAGGTCTCGAGGATGAACTCGCCGCGGCGGATCATCTCGAAGGGATCGTCGGCGGTGATATTGGCGGAGAACAGCTTGGCCTGGCCGGTTTCGTCCTGGGCGCGCTTCATGGCATCGGCGATCAGCGGCATGATCTCCTTCAGCGGCGCGAAAACCTGGTTGCCCTGCGGCTCGTCGTTCTTGATGAAGTCGCCGCCCAGCCAGAACTGGTAGCAGGCATCGGCGAAGGGTTTGGGGCGCAGGCCCAGCTTGGGCTTGATGATGGTGCCCACCACCATGCCGCCATTGTCCAGATCGCGGCCCAGCACCCGCCACATGTCGACAATGTTCATCGACGGGCCATCGAACAGGCGCAGAAGATCGCGCGGCACGTAGAAGTCCATCAGCTTGGCATAGTCCACATCGCCCATGCCCTGGTTGTTGCCGATCATCATGGTCATCATGGAGACCACCATGGCGCGCCCGTCGGTGACATTGCGGTCGAACAGCTCGATGGGATAGGCAATCTTCATCAGCTCCCTGCCTTCGTCGATTTCATAGACCAGGGCATCGACGGAGCGGGTGAAATCGTCGGTGGTGACCACCTCGACATTGGTGCCGGTGGAGGATTCGGCGGCGAAATGGGCCGCCGTGGCCAGGTAGTCATGACCCGGCATGGGCTTCATCTTGTAGGCGCCGAGAACGTGACGGCCGCCGGCGATCAGATCTTCTTCCTTCAGTGAAAGGTCCGCGTAGCGGCTGGACTGGTCCATGGCCATGGGAAAACTCCTGATGATTCCGTTTGAACGAATGGCTGTGATGCCCGTGCATCATGGCTGGTCTTAAAGCATGTTTTCGATTATAAGCAAAATCGATTGTTTCGATATTCATCATAGAGAAAAGTCTATGCCAAAGCCCGGATACCTGGCCGCCCGCGTCACCCTGCGCCAGTTGCAGATCCTTTCCGCCGTGGCGCGCGCGGGCGGATATACAAAGGCGGCGCGCGAGCTGCACCTGACCCAGCCGACGGTCTCCATGCAGGTGCGCAAGCTGGCCACGGCCATGGAGGCGGAGCTGTTCGAGACCTCCGGCAGGAAACTGGAGCCCACCGCCGAGGGCCAGATGCTGCTCGATGCGGCGCGCGACATCTTCGCCCGCCTGCAACAGCTGGAGGAAGAGCGCCAGACGCACGCGGGCGAGATTCGCGGCAACCTGCGCATCGCCGGGGTGACCACGGCGAAATATTTCCTGCCCCGCCTGCTGGGGGAATATCTGAAAATCCACCCGCGGGTGGAGCCGCATCTTTCGGTGACCAACCGGGCGCGGGTCATCGAGCGGCTGCGCTCGGGCGCCGATGATCTGATCATCATGGGCCGCGTGCCCGCCGGGCTGGAGGTCACGGCCTGCGCCTTTCTGGAAAACGAGCTGGTGGTGGTGGCCCCGCCCGATCACCCCTTGCGCTGGAAGCGCGCCGTGCCGCTTGCGCGGCTGGCCAAGGCGCGCTTCCTTGTGCGCGAGCCTGGCTCGGGCACCCGCCTGGCGGTGGACAATCTCTTTGCCGAACATGGCCTGACGGTGCGCCCGACCATGGAGCTTGGCTCCTCGGAAGCCATCAAGCAGGCCGTGCTGGCCGGGCTTGGCGTCTCCGTGCTGCCGCGGCACAACATCGCCCGGGAGCTGAAAAGCGGCGATCTGACGGTGCTCGACGTGCAGCACCTGCCCTTGCGCCGCAAGTGGTTCGCCGTGCACCTGAAGGGCAAGAGGCTCTCCCTGGTGGCGCGTTCCTTCCTCGATTTTCTCACCACCGAGGGCGTCAGGCTTCTTTCCGCCCCACCTTCCGCGCGATGAGCCCGCGCAGGGTCTCGATGTCCTCCTCGCTGGCAAAGGCCGCCCTGGGCAGCCAGTGGGTGACATTGTGCGGCTGGGCGATGATGAAGCCCCGGGGGGTCTCGAAAGCCTCCGTCACATTGTCCCATGAGAACTTGCCTGCCTCGCCGGCATTGGAGACCACCTTCAGCCCGTCCTCGCCAATCTCCCAGCTGATGCGCTGTCCGGCCGAGGGCATCTGCGCAAAGCGGCGGCGCACGATGGCGCGCGTCAGCGGCCAGTCCCCGAACCAGTGCAGCAGGTTGGCGGCGATCGCCGCCATGAGGGTGAAATGCATCCCCCCGCTTACCGACAGCCACAGCGCCACCGGCAGGGCGGCGAGGAAGGCCAGCCCCAGATAGCGGCTGCGCGGGCCCTTGCGCCTGCGCCACCACATGCC